>JBKCUI010000309.1:0-10127 GCA_046318495.1 Pirellula sp.
GAACCAAGGAACGTTACAGCAAGAAGTCGGGTGAGGCCATCAGTGTGGTCGCTCCTGCTCGTGCCGGAAACGCCAAGAAATCCTAATCGTGACGCCCGCTTTGTGGCGGGGCGGACGGAATCCAACGGATCCACAGTTTTATCCAAAGACGGAGCCAAAGGGGCTCGAATCGTATGGCACCACGACTGCAACAGCACTACTACGAAACCATTCAGAAGCCACTCGGCGAAGAGCTCGGGATCAAGAACGTTTTCGCGATTCCCAAGTTGGAGAAGATCTCCGTGAACATGGGCGTTGGCGAGGCGATGCAAGACAAGAAGTTATTGGATTTGGCGGCCTAAGCCATGGGCGAGATCACCGGTCAAAAGCCGATCTTGACGCTGGCCAGGCAGTCGATCGCCGGATTCAAGTTGCGTGAAGGCGTCGCGATCGGTTGCAAAGTAACGCTTCGCGGCGAGCGCATGTACGAGTTCCTGGATCGTTTGATCAGTATCGTACTTCCTCGGGTGCGTGACTTCCGAGGGGTTAGTCGAACCGCCTTCGACGGACATGGAAATTACTCCATGGGCTTGAACGAGTGGTTGGTGTTCCCCGAATTGACCAACGACAAGTTCGCCAAGGCCCAAGGCTTGAACATTACCATCGTCACGACGGCCACCAACAACGACCATGGTCGACGCTTGTTGGAAATGTTTGGAATGCCGTTCCGAGCACCCAAGAAGAAGACCGCTTAATCGGTTCTCTTTATCAATCAACCTACGCACGGTTGCGTTCCGCGATGGAGCGACTGTGCAACCCATACCCAAGACCATCCACCAGTTCCTTTGTTTCGATTGGAAGAATTGACCAGTGGCAAGCAAAAGCAAGATCGCCAAAGCGAATCGCGAGCCGAAGTTTTCAACGCGTCGCGAGAATCGTTGCAAGCTGTGCGGGCGTCCGCGTGCTGTGTATCGCAAGTTTGGGATTTGTCGGATCTGTTTTCGTCAGCTGGCTGACAAGGGTCTGATTCCTGGTGTTCGGAAATCAAGCTGGTAAGGGCGGGGCAGACAATCATGATTAACGACCCAATTGCAGACATGTTGACACGGATTCGCAACGCAATCCGAATCGAGCGTCCCTTTGTGGATGTTCCCCTTTCGAACCTCCGCAAGAGCGTCGCAGACGTTCTGAAGCGCGAAGGATACATTTGGGACTACGCAGAAGTCGAGGGAGAACCTGTGAAGGTGCTCCGCATCGAGCTCAAGTACGGACCCAACGGCGAGAAGATCATTCAGACCGTCAAGCGAGTTAGCAAGCCTGGTCGCCGCGTGTACGTCAAGTGCACCGAGTTGAGGCCAGTGCTCAACGGCATGGGTATCTCCATCGTTAGCACCTCCAAGGGAGTGTTCAGCGATCGCGAGGCCCGACAGCACAAGCTTGGTGGCGAAGTGCTTTGCGAAGTTTGTTAGTAGGTATTGGTCAGGTTTCGGAAGACTGGATCGACCATGCGATCCACACATTCCAGAGGTAAACGAAACAAATGTCACGTATTGGAAAGAAGCCGATCCCCGTCCTTGACGGTGTCAAGGTCGCGATCGATGGACTGACCGTCAAGGTGGAAGGTCCCAAGGGCAAGCTGGAGTTCACCCACCGGGATGAAGTCAAGGTTGCGTTGGACGAAACCGGCAAGCATGTTGTCGTCAGCCGCGACAACGACGAGCGGACCGCCAAGGCTCTGCACGGTTTGACCCGCGCCTTGATCAACAATATGATCTTCGGCGTTAAGAACGGCTACGAAAAGAAACTGGAAGTGGTCGGTGTCGGTTACGTCGTCAACATCAAGGGGAAGGTTTTAAACCTGCGGGTTGGCTACGCCAACGAACTGCAAGTTCCCATTCCCGATACCTTGACCGTCGTTTGCCCAGACCAGACGCACATCAACGTCTCGGGCTGCGACAAACAAGCCGTCGGGCAGTTCGCGGCACAAGTTCGTTCGTTGCGCAAGCCAGAGCCTTACAAGGGCAAGGGCATTCGCTACGTCGGCGAGCAAGTCAAGATCAAGCCGGGCAAGAGCGCAACCTAATCGTTGCGGGAAGATCGGGGCGGGCGTCCTTTCGCGACGCGGCCTGACACAGGAAGACACAAGAACGGGTTTTAGTCAGAGGTTACCAACGTGGACATTCGAAGAGTCGTCGATGGTCAGCGAGAACGTCGAGCATATCGAGTACGCAAGCGAGTGCGAGGCACTCCCGAGCGACCTCGGTTGTGCGTGTATCGATCGCTGCAGAATTTTGGTTGCCAAGTCATCGACGACGTGGCAGGCAAGACGATCGTTTCGGTCTCGTCGGCTGAAAAGGGCCTGAAGGGGCAGATCGGTTACGGCGGCAATTGCGAAGCTGCGGCCAAGCTCGGCAAGATCTTGGCGGAACGCGCACTGTCGGCTGGGGTCAAGGCGGTTGCCTTTGACCGCGGACCGTACAAGTACCATGGTCGGGTGGCTGCGTTTGCCGATGCAGCCCGCGAAGCAGGATTGGAATTCTAAGGTCTTTGGGAGCGAGTAAGAGCGTGGCAAATTCAACAGTAGAAACCAATCAAGGCGATTCCCAGATCGACCGCGTGCTCAAGATCAAGCGATGCGCGGCGGTGGTCAAGGGAGGTCGACGATTCAGCTTTGCGGCTTTGGTCGTCGTCGGTGATGGCAAGGGCAAGGTCGGATACGGCTACGGCAAAGCCAACGAAGTTCCACCGAGCGTGGCCAAGGCGCAGAAGGCTGCTAGCCGAGCCATGATTCATGTCCCCATCGTGAACGGCACGATCCCACACAAAGTATCCGGTCGCTTCGGAGCAGCACACGTGCTGCTGATGCCAGCGAGTCCAGGTACGGGTATTATCGCCGGGCAGGCGGTTCGAGCCGTCTGCGAGGCTCTCGGGATTCAAGATATCTTGACCAAGAGCTTCCGGTCCAACAATCCAACGGTTTTGATCAAGGCAACCTTCGATGCACTGTCCCAGTTGCGGACTCGCGAAGATGTCGAACGTTTGCGGGGTGTGAATCTGTCATGAATCTAGAAGAAGTCAACGAAGGCATTGTCAAGAACCGTCCACGCAAGCGGATCGGCCGCGGTGTGGGTAGCAAGACCGGAAAGACGTCGGGTCGTGGTCGCGACGGTCACAAGTCGCGCAGCGGTTACAGCCGCCACCCGATGTTCAGCGGTAGCGATACGCCAATTTACATGCGTACGCCCAAGCGTGGGTTCCACAACCGCTTCGCAACCGCAGTCGTCGGCATCAACGTGGGTGCGATCGACCAGGCTTTCGAAGCAGGCGAAGAAGTTACCGCATCGGCCATCCGACACAAGGGATTGGTGAAGGTTCGGTTTGATGAGTTGAAGGTTCTCGGGGACGGAGAGGTCACCAAGGCGTTGAAGCTCGTCGTCACTCGCATCAGCGCGACGGCCAAGCAAAAGGTCGAAGCTGCTGGCGGGAGCGTAACCGTGGTGCCTGCGAAGCGAACACCCAAGCAACGCGTCGCGGATTTGAAGGCCAAGTCCTAATGGACTCGGCAGCGGCTCACCAGCCCGGTCGGTCTGCGATTTTGCAGGCGAGACCGGGTTTGGTCTAGTCACACGGATTGCGAATGGGAACAATGATGGCTGACGACGCGATTGAGCGTTTTGTCAGCCATTTTCGTTCTTGGAGGAACGGCGGCGGTAGGCACCAACATCCAATTTCTAAATCGGATAAGGTTATCGAGACATGTGGGAAAAGTTGCGGGTAGTGTTTTCGATCCCCGAGTTGCGTCAGAAGATTCTGTTGACGCTATTCTTGTTGGCGGTGTACCGCATCGGTTATCACGTGCGACTGCCTGTTCTCGATTCCGATCTCGCCGTGACCGGTGAGTTGAAGAACTTCATGGACAAGGTCGCGGTCTTCTCCGCCACGGACTTGCGAAGCCTGACCATTTTCGGTCTCGGATTGGCACCGTACATTTCCGCGTCGATTATCTTCCAGTTGCTCGGAACGGTTTGGAAGCCGATCGAGGATTTGCGTAAGGAAGGTGCTGCCGGACGCAAGAAGATCAACGAATATACGCGCTACCTCACGGTGGTGATCTGCGTTTTGCAAAGCTGGGTTTATTTGAAGTTCACCGCCAACGGCACGGCCGATGCCCCGGTTTCGTCGCAATTCTTTGGTGAGAACTCGAGCACTCTGTCGTTGGGTTGGCAGATCACTTCGGTAGCGATCATGACGGCCGGATCGATGTTCTTGATGTGGCTCGGCGAGCAGATCGACGAGTATGGGATCGGCAATGGGATCTCGTTGTTGATCATGGCGGGGATTTTGGCCCAGATGCCTCGCGCTCTGTGGGATTTGCGTCAGAACGTTTCCAGTTCGCTCAGCGGCAATGCCGGAACTTCGATCGGCCCTGATGTGTTGGTCGTCTTAGCGGGGTTGTTCTTAGCGGTGGTGTTTGGGGTGGTGTTCATCACCATGGCGCAGCGACGAATCCAAATGCAAAGCGCTAAGCATGTTCGCGGACGCCGCGTGATGGGTGGTGGGACGAAGCAGTTCTTGCCATTGAAGATCAATCAATCGGGTGTGATGCCCATCATCTTCGCGAGCAGCTTCCTGATGATTCCAGGAATGATCTTTGGATTCCTGGCCTCGTCGCTTTCGGGGTCCGGAGGTTTTTGGGGTGCGGTGTCGAGCGTTTCCCAACAGTTGTCGACCATCTTCAGTTCCGAAAGCACGTTCACGTACAACTTGCTCTACATCCTGCTGATCTTCTTCTTTTGCTTCTTTTGGACATCGATCATGTTCAATCCAAAGGAAATGGCGGACAACCTCAAGGATTCCGGTGCGTTCATTCCTGGATACCGTCCAGGGAAGCGAACGGCTGACTACTTGGAAAAGGTGATGGTTCGCATCACCTATGTTGGGGCGGCCTTTTTGTCGATCATCGCCATTGTGCCTACGATCATTTCGGCTCAGTTCGGTGTATCGCCAACGGTAGCGGCCTTTTACGGAGGTACCGGGTTGTTGATCGCGGTTTCGGTCGCTTTCGATTTGATCCAGAAGATCGACAGCCACTTGCTGATGCGGAACTACAAGGGGCTTTTGGAGTCCTAGTCATGTCGTACGTTCTCGAGGTTCATGCGATCCTCGGGGACGCAATGCGGCCGCTGGCGATGATTAGGGCGCGAGGCATGGTCGCATGGTTCCCGCGCCGCAAGGCGTTTGCTTTCGCGGGAAGGCTTGCGACGCTCGTCGCGTGCGGCGCAGTGGGCTTGCGGATCCGGGTTTCCCATCCGTGCAATACAATCGTGGCCCGTCGATGCATCGCGGCCGACGCTCGGTTGATTCTCTTCCCAAGATGTTGGTGACAAGAAAGGGCTGCGTTCAATGCTGATCGTATTCATCGGCCCGCCGGGAGCGGGCAAGGGAACGCAGTGCCGCCGGTTGGTGGAGCAGCTCAAGATCCCTCACCTGTCGACCGGTGAAATGCTGCGGGCGGTGAAGCGGCAAGAGTCGGCGTTATCGAGTTGGATCGCATCGTACATCGATGCAGGCAAGCTGGCGCCCGATCACCTCGTCATGCGGATCGTCGCGCAGAAGCTCCAGAGCGACGAGTGCAAACGCGGGGCTTTGTTCGATGGGTTTCCACGGACCATCGTTCAGGCCCAATTGCTCGACGATTTCCTGGTAGAGCATCGAACGCCCCTGGATATAGCCTTGGAGCTCAAGGTCGACGAACAGATCCTCATCGATCGGCTGCTCAAGCGCGCGGAGATCGATGGGCGAGCCGACGACAACTACGAGACGATCCGAGAGCGATTGAAGGTCTTTCACGAACAGACCTCGCCGCTGATTCAGTATTACGCCAAGCAGGGGAAGCTCGCATCCATCAATGGGATGCAATCGGAAGAAGATGTGTTCGGCGAGATTCAGGCGGCCATCGCCAAGCACCATCGCCAATAGTTTGTGGCGGCTTGGTGCGTTTAGGTGCAGGTGGGGCTGCGAAACCGCTCTGGCAGTCTCCACCTGATGTCGATTGCTCGTCGGCGTTAAGCTCAGTAAGTCAGTGCGTCGCCTTGTCGATCGCGTTCCGATTGAGTGAGGCGATGCATATCGTAGATGAGCTGGATATCGCAGCCGCGCTGTTGCACGTCGCGTCGAGCGAACATCCGCTGTTGGGTGCTGACCATCACTTCTGGCGGCAGGCTGGCGATTTGACCAAACAGCCGTGCGTAGTTGACAAAGCTGGGTACGTTGCTGGTCACAAAGCCATACATCATGCTGCACACACCGATGACTTTTCCGGTGAAGATGCCGGTGTTGATCGCTGTTTTGGAGTAATCGCCCATGATGCAGCCCAGGAACTGCATGTTGGTCGCGGTTTTGCCAAAGCTGTATTCCATGTTGACGTGGCCGTAGGTGTTTTTCAGGTCGCTGTTGCAAGTGCCTGCGCCCAAGTTGATCCAACTGCCCAAGTAGCTATGGCCGAGAAAGCCGTGGTGTTGCTTGTTCGTGTAGGGCTCGACGATGGAGGCTTCTACCTCGCCACCGATCTTGGTCGTGTGCGATAGGGTGACCGCGTCCTTGATGGCCGAGTGTTCGAGGATTTTGGATTTGGGGCCGACGTAGATCGGTCCGCGCAGCAGCGTATATGCTCCGATCTGGGCCCCGCGATCGATGATGATGGGGCCTTTTCGGGTGTCGGTAACCACGTAGTCCCCGATGGAGGCACCGGGGGCGACGAACAATCCGTCCGAGCGTTGCTCGAGGCTGTTGTCCGCCAGAGAACGTTCGATGCGAAGTCCCAAGTTCTCCGCGATGCACTGCATGTTGCAGGCGATGACTTCATGCGGGACGGCGAGGGTCGTGAGTTCGACGGATGGGTGCGCCGGCAAGTCTTCGCGGGATTCGAGCAAGGCTTCGATGCCGGCAAAGCCTGCGGATTGGAGTTCGGCGAAGGTCCAAGGGGGATTGAGAATCGCCGCGATGTTGTCTCGGTCTCGGATCACCGACGGTTGGCCGTTCGAAGCGGCGATCGTTTGGAGGATTTGCTGGATCGATTGCAGATTGGAACGACTCGGGGCCAAGCGAGCATTGAGCAAGAGCTGTGGGCGCTGCGTGACGCGACTCGGTTCCACGCTATCGAGCGGCGCGAGTTGCGGAAAGTCGATGCGTTGGATCGCTTGCAAATGCGGCCGGACGATTCCATGCATTGGCATGCCTACGGAGGCGAGGAGTTCGAGCAGGCTATAGCTACCGCAGTGGATGGTGCTGGCTAGGCGAGCGTGCGTGATCGGAGCCAGGAGTTCGCATTGGGGATCTTCGAAAACGACAATGGACATAGGATTCGCTGCGCTGGGTCAAGAGAAAAGCGGTTCGGACGGTATTCTGTTTACGAAAAGAACATTGGTTGTCGCTTGGGCGAGCGCCTACCAGATTCGTGGAACCGTTTCGTGGAACCATGTCGCGAAACGCATTCGTGGAACAGAGCACGCGTATATGCTGTACCAAGGCTGCCCGTGTGTAAACCTCGCCGGAGTGGATTTCATCGAAACCCGCGACGCAGAAGGCGGTCTCGAGTGAGATTCGTGCGATTAGGGAGTGGCTGAGGTTTGCGTGGATGCGTTTCGTCGATGCAGCGGGGGCGGCAGTTCTTGGCGACGGCAGGATTGCAGCATGCGGTTTCGCAGTTGCCAGGCTAGCGCGACCAAGCAATGGAGAGCGATCAAGACCGTAGCTAGATAGGCAGCGATGGTCATAGTGGGTGCCGGGTTCGCCAAGTGAAAGTGAATTGCCAGATCCTGTCGTTACGGGCCAGCATCGCACCCCGTCGACTTCGAAGTCGCATGGGGAACGAACGGTTTAAGCGGCTCGTTTTGCAGGGGAAGCCGATTGAGAGAGGAGGTGGCGGATGCGATCGAATTCTTCGATGCTCGTGAAGTGAATCGTGACACGGCCGCGTCCGCGACTGGTTTGGCTGATATCGACGCGTGTCCCTAGGGACATTTTGAGGTCGCGTTCGAGGGCGGCGAGTTGATCCGATTTGGAAGCGCGGCGTCGGGGCAGAGCTTTGAGGATCCCGTCTTCGGAGGCCGCGGCTTCGGCGACGGCATCTGCGACGCGGGCTTCGGTTTCGCGAACGCTCCAGCCTTCTGTGCTGATCTGCTTGACGAACTCCAGCTGCTGCTTGACGCTGCCTAGGCTCAGCAAGGCTTTGGCGTGGCCGGCCGTAATGATTTCGCGTTGGATCGCATCGGTGATGGGTTCTGGTAGCTCGAGCAGACGCATCATGTTGGCGATGGTGCTGCGATCGATCTTGAGGCGTTTGGCAAGATCGTCTTGGGTGCAGCGATGCTCGGTCAGGTAGCGCTTGAAGGAAAGCGCCTTTTCGATGGCATTGAGGTCTTTGCGTTGGAGGTTCTCGATGATCGCGAGTTCGGCGACCAAGCGATCATCGGCCACTCGGACTTCGGCGCGAATCGTGCTCAGGCCGGCCCGGATGGTGGCGCGCAGCCGGCGTTCGCCGCTGATCAGTTGGTAGCGCTCGCCGACGCGGCGGACCAAGATGGGTTGGAGTTGTTGATGCTCCTTGATGCTTTCTGCGAGGGAGTCCAGTTCGGCGTCGCTGAATTGACGTCGCGGCTGAAAGGGGTTGGCATCGATGGACTCGACCGGCAGCAGGAGTGTGGCCGGGCCAGCATTGGAAGTGGCGTTCGCAGGGGCCGCGCCAGCGGTCACGGGGATGGTGACGGGAGCGGTGGGAGAGGCGGCTTGGTTGCGCGTGGCGGCTTCTTCGGAGAGGCTTCGCAGGGTGCTAGCGCGCTGGGCCGGGTCGACCGTGGGGGCGGCGGATGGAGTTGGCGATTGAGATGCTAGCGTTTCGGGTTGTGGTGCGCTAGCATTGGGTGTTGTGTTCGGTGCGGCTTCATCGAGGGGAGTGCCAAGGAGAGCGGCCAAGCCTCGTCCCAATCGTCGGTCTTTAGTCACGTTCGAGTACCTCCATGCAAAGTTCGATGTAAGCCCGTGCGCCGCGCGATCGAGGAGCGTAAGTCAGAACAGGCTGACTGTGGCTTGGGGATTCGCAGATTGCGCTGTCACGTGGGATGGTTGTATCAAAAACGATGTCTCCGAAGAAATCCCGAACTTCGTGATCGACTTCGGCGGTCAGCTCGAACCGCGGGTCGACCATGGTGAGCAAGATTCCGCCGAAGGTAAGGGAGCCGGGTTGTTGTTGCATGATGTCCCGGATGACGTGGATCATCTGAGTGAGTCCCTCCATGGCGAAGTACTCGCATTGGATGGGCATGAGGACTTCGGTGCTGGCTGCCAAGGCGGTTTTCGTCAGTTCGCCGAGCGAGGGTGGGCAATCGATGAACACACCGCTGTAGCCACCCAGACCGGCTTCCAGGTGTTGTCGCAAGAGGGAGCGTCGGCTCTGCGTGCCGCGTTCGAGTTGATCGACGTCGTGGAAGGTTCGGCAGCCGGGAACGATTTCGAGGTCGGGGAGTGAGGTGGGTACGATGCTGTCGCGGAGCGGCGCATCGATGAGCAGCGGATGGCGTGGCAAAGGAGCGATCCCCAATCCGCTGGTGGCGTTGCATTGCGGGTCGAGGTCGATCAGCAGGGTGCGATGGCCTGCCATGGCGAACGCCCATGCCAGGTTGATGGCCGTGGTGGTTTTCCCCACGCCTCCTTTCTGATTTGCAATGCAGAACGTTCGAGTCATGAAGGCGGATGCCGGGTGAGTTGCGAGTCGAGGGCTATAGGCTTTGGCACGAAGCGATCTGTACGGCCCGGATCGACATGGCGGTATCCAAGCGGCCGTGCGCGCGTTGGGAAAGAAAATACGAAAGGTCCAACGTTCGGGGGAATGCCAGTTCCACGATTCACGCAAACTTTCCGGTGGCAACGAGATGCGCATTGAGGAAGGTGTTCGTAGGCGGGGATCGGTGTCGGCTGGCTTTAGGTCTTCGATGGCTCTGCTACAATGCGCGGATACTGCGTTGTGGTTTGTTGGTTGCCCCCCCGTCTCCCACCCCCCAAAATGGTAATGTACAACAAAATTAGTAGAGTGTAGAGAAACGCGTTTGATTTCGCCGGTGCGTGGGTATAGCTGTTGTGTTACGCTGGAA
>JBKCUI010000310.1:0-9587 GCA_046318495.1 Pirellula sp.
CAGCCCCATGCCGGCAAAGGGGAAATCGCGAATCACCGAGACGACATAGCCGCCGTCGGGGACTTCGCGTTGGTAGCTTTCGATTTGGTACTTGCGCATGGCCAGCGCGTAGTTCCGAGAATCGGCACCCAGCCTCGCGATCGCATCCTCTCCCATGTCGCGTCTTCGGTTCTCGAGCCATTCGCGATTCGCATCAAAAAAACCGGGCAGCCAAAACGGTCTGGCATCGCCGACGACGGGATCGAGGGTACTCGGGTCCAGCCAGGTATCGGCGGCGATGGCTTCGCCGAGGACCAGCGGTTTGCTGCCATGCTCGGCGATGTGCTTCTTGAGTCGATCGAGGGTCGCCACCCATGTGTGGTTGTTGCCATAGGGATGGTCATCATAGAAGTCATGCACGCGATTCCATTGGATCCAACTGCTGTCGTCTTCCACGATCGAGCCCGGGATCCGCTGGTGGCATTGGTCGTAGAGGGCCTTAAGCACGTTCAAGTCCGCGCTGGGTCCGGTTTCGCACGTCAAACTTCGGAGGATCACGGAAGGATGAGGGCGATCGAACAGGAAGAACTCGTCGAACTCGCGTCGCAGTTTGGGGAGTTGGTCTGCGGTCCAGGGCGCGTGCCATGTGGGGTACTCCATCCAAACCAGCACGCCGAGTTCATCGGCCATTTCGAGGAAGCCTTTGGGTGGAATCCACAAACAACACTTGATCAGATTGAATCCGTAAGCCTTGACCAACTCCAGTTCTTCACGCCAGCGTTTGGGATCCAGAGAAGGGGCCGTGCTAGGCGGTGCATAGCCCCAGTTCAAGATGCCACGCACTCGCAGCGGTTGGCCGTTGAGCAACAAGCGTTCGCCCTGGGCGGTGATCGTTCGAAAGGCCGCATTGGTCGATGCGGTGTCGATGGTGATGACGGTCGGAGCCGCAGGCCCGAGGATCCTCCGCATGAGGTGGACTTGGACTTCGAACAGTTCGGGCGATTCCGGGGACCAAAGCGGTGGATGCTCGATTGGGATGGAGATGTCGACCTGCAGTTTTCGGTCGCGGACTAGCGTTTCGATTTCGCTTTCATCGAATAGAAATCCCTTCAAGTCGTTCCAAGGGATGGGTTCTTCTGCAACGACGCTACTGGCCGCGTCCGACTGAGGCTTCGGTTTTTTGCGATAACGCACGTGCACTCCCACGGGTGCCGAAGGGAGCGGATTGGATTGTTCGGCGGCCAGCCGTATCGGGACTTGCAATGCGATGGCTTGCTTTTGCACGTCGCCATAAGCAAACAGAGCGTGGTCATCGATCCGCCATGCGCCCGATCGTTGGAGTTCGATCGACTGCCAAAGCCCACCGAAATGGGGGGCGAAAACCGGCAGAAAACCTTGGGAATTGTGCCCGACCAGTTCATCGACGCGGACCAGCAATTCCACTTCGGCGGCGGTCTCTTCGGTCTCCGCACGCAACCAAGGGGTCAGGTCGCAATCCCACGGCGTCCAGCCGCCCAAGTGCGAGCCGGCGATTTGCCCATCGCACCAAACTTGCACCTGCGTGGCCGCTCCATGGAATCGAATCGTCACCGATTCGTGGGGCGTCAAAGGCCTCTGTTTCAATCGCTTGCGATACCACCCGATGCCGTCGAACGCGCTCCCCTCGTGATGCTCGAAGGGTGCCGGGAGCTGGACAGTTTTCCAATCCGGGTGTTGGTCGCGGCGGAACTCCCAGTCGCCATCCAGCGACCGGCGCTCGGGCCACGACTGGGCCACCGCGGGCGTCGCCTCCAGCAGGGGCAGCCCTACACCGACGAGGACAAGAGATAGAAATCGCAACCAAAAGTTGCACCAAAGCGACGGAAGGATTGGCATGCTCATGATGCGAGCATTCTAGTCCGCCGCGGGGAAATTGTGTGGCTTCCTCGTTCGAGGCTCGACGACGCGGGTTACTTCACGCGGCGAAGATCGAGTTCGTGAAACCACAAGTCGTCGTTGGGGACATTGAGTTCGAGCCGCACGAAACGTCCCGAAGCGTCGGCCACGAAGTGAATGGTTCCTTCTTCGAACCACGCAAACTTGTCTCGCCATCGCAGCACAAACGTGTCGTAGTGCAAATGCTCCAGATCGGCGACCAAGGCCGGATAGGGGAGCAATCGAAACTCCAGTTTCCCATCGTTGCATTCGATGACGGCTTCGCCGTAGAGCGGGCAGCGGAACGTCCCTGCGTAGCTTTCCAGAGGATGGCTTGGGGCGGTGTTTGCCGCAGCGGGCTGGGTGGCGCGCGCGATCCTCGCGGCAAACTCGGTTCGGCTGCGTTGGAATTGGATCCAGTTTTCCTCGCTCCAATCGCGCGGGGAAGCTCCGAGGGCTTGATCGAGGATTTGGTACGTGATGGCGTTGCCGATGGAGGTCATGCTGTTGGTCAAGACGACGACGCCGATGCCCGCTTCGGGGGCCATGAGGACTTCGGAGTACATGCCATCGTATCCGCCGCTATGGCCGACGAGCTTGCGGCCTTGGTAGTCGGCGAGCGACCAGCCCAAACCGTACGATCGAAAGTGGGTCGATGGAATACGGGCCGAGCGGGCTTTGGAGACAGGGATAATCGTGTGGGGTTGCCACATTTCGTAGGCGTTCTGCTCGGAGAACAATCGCTGCTGTTCGGCGGTTTGGCCGTCGCGCAGTTGCGTTTGGATCCAATGCGACATGTCGTTGGCGCTGGAGATGATCCCGCCGGCGGCTGCCATCGAATCCCAATTCATCCACGGGATCGGTTGCGAACGATCGGGGAAGGTCTTGTGAGGCGCGGCGACGTTTTGGATCGCGTCCAAGTCGCGCGTGCTCAAACGCGTTCGTTGCATCTTGAGAGGCGTGAGGATGCGCGCCGCGATGAACTCGGGCCATGGCTGCCCGCTGACGTTGGCGATGACTTCGCCTGCGGCCAAGTACATCAAATTCGAGTAGCCGTAATTGGCGCGAAACGGAAACTCGGGCTTGAGATGGACGGCCCGTTGCAGGATTTCTCTGGGGGAATACGGAGTCCCCCACCACAACAGATCGCCGCTAAAGGTTCCCAGCCCGGAGCGGTGGCACAGCAGGTCGCGGACGCGCAAATCGTTGGAGGCCAATGGATCCTGCAGACGCAGCCAGGGAAGATAGTTTTGAACGCGATCGTCCCATTTGAGTTTCCCTTCGTCGACCAAGATCGCCAGACCGGCCGCGGTGAAGGCTTTGGTGTTGGAAGCGATGGCAAAGAGCGTATCGGCATCGACTGCAGCGTCGCCGCCCGCTTCGCGCACGCCATACCCTTTGGACAGCAAGACGCGGTCTGGCGTCACGATGGCCACCGAGAGTCCGGGGACTTGCCACGTCTGCCGTGTCTTCTCAATCCAGGCATCGATCTCGGAGAGTTGGGACTCCGATAGCGTCGGCCGGGCCACCTCCACGTTCGATTTGTCTTGCGCCCTGACGCATTCGGCAGTCCATGCGATCGTCGCGATGATCGCAAAGGCCATCGCAACCAAACGGGGCGAGGCGATCCGGGGAACGCGGGCGGAATACGTACATGTGGTCATGGCAGGCGTGGACATGGCAAGTCGATGGGCGATGAAGTTGAGGGTGTTGGCGAATGCGTTGCAGCGATGCTAGTAACCGGTAGAGCCGCTGCCGGAGTTCGATGCGGAAGCGATGGTCGGCATTCCCAGTTGAGTCCGGGCTTCGTCGAGCATTTCACGCGTGCGGCTGGCACCGCATCGTGTGACACCCAAGGCCCGCACGGCCAGCAAGGTCTTCAAGTCGCGGACGCCTCCGGCCGCTTTGACTTGCACGTGCGGCGCGGCATGCATGCGCATCAGCTTAAGATCTTCCATGGTAGCGCCGCCGGTGCCGTAGCCTGTGGACGTTTTGACCCAGTCGGCGCGAAGTTGGCTGCAGATCTCGCACAGATGGATCTTCTGCTCCTCGTTGAGGTAGCAGTTTTCGAAGATGACTTTGACTTTTTGATTGGCAGCGTGTGCGACTTCGATGACGGCTGCGATATCGTCTCGCACGGCACTCCACTGACCGCTGAGGACTTGGCTGATGTTGACCACCATGTCGAGTTCTTCGCATCCGTCCTCGATTGCGCGTTGGGCTTCGGCCCGCTTGATCGCCGTCGTATGCCCGCCGTGGGGAAATCCGATGGTGGTGGATGCCTTGACGGTCGTTCCTTGAAGGCGTTGCGACAATTGCTTGAGGTAATACGGCATGATGCAAACGCTGGCCACGTCGTAGTCGATGGCCAGTTGGATGCCGCTTTCTAGATCCGACTCCGTCAACGTCGGATTGAGGAGGGAATGGTCGATCATCTTGGCGACGTCGGAATACGAAAAGATCACAGAGTTACCTCGCGGCGAATGAGGGATAAGGAAGCGATAGCTGGGCATGCAACCGGCGAGCACGCTCCGAGGCGTCGCCGAAAGGTGTTTGTAGCATAGGCGAATGAGGTGACCAAGTGTCTGGCGCCATGATCTCGCCCAGGCCAGACATGGATGTCGGGAGGAGCGGATGCTCCGACCGTGTGCATGGTGGCTGCCGCGATTTTCGACGGCGGACGATTGCCAACGGCTTTCCGCGGCAAACGATTCGTCGTATTCTGTGGCGGTAGCTGCTCGCTGCCCTTCACCTGGACACTGCGATAGGGCCTGCGACCTGCAAACCCTTCGGCGATTGCCATCCCTCCCCTCGTTGCTCTGGAAAGACGCTCTCATGCAGACCCAACCCGCCGTTGTGAACTATTCCTCCGAGCCGATGTCGGTCGAGTTGCGGGAGGTGCCGGTGCCCGAGATCGGGGACGAAGATTGCTTGATGCAAGTGGCGGCGGTCGGCGTCTGCGGGAGCGACTTGCACCAGTGGGCAGGGCTTCATAGTTGGCCGGTCAATTATCCGGTCACGCTCGGTCACGAATTCGCCGGGACGCTGGTTCGCGTCGGTTCGCGCGTGACGGGGTTCCGCGAAGGGGATCGCGTCTGCAGCGAGACCGCCGCGATCATCGATCCCGATTCTCCGATGACGCGCATCGGCAAGTACAACCTCGATCCCAACCGCAAAGGATTCGGATACGGGACCAACGGGGCGATGACCCGGTTCGTCAAAGTTCCCGCCCGTTGCTTGCACCATGTGCCCAACGGGTTGCCATTGCGATTGGCCGCTCTGACCGAGCCGTGTTGCGTGGCCTTTAGCGCCGTGGTGGCCAACGTCAACATCTTGCCAGGCGACCGCGTGGCAGTTCTCGGCCCCGGTCCGATCGGATTGCTGTGCGGTGCTATCGCGCGTTTGCGAGGTGCCGATGTGGCGGTGGTGGGATTGCCGCAGGACAACGTCCGATTGCAATTGGCTCGCGAGCTCGGGTGCACTCCGTTGTTCAGCGATCAACTGGCGGCGTGGGCCAAAGAACGCGATGGCTTGGGATGCGAAGGGGTCGTCGATGCGGCCGGAGTTTCGGCAACGCTCAAGACCGCCATGGAAGTCGTCCGGCCGGCAGGTTGGATCAGCAAAGTCGGCTGGGGACGGGATCCGCTCGGGTTTTCGCTCGATCCGCTCGTGCAAAAGAACGTGACCTTGCAAGGCAGCTTTTCGCACACGTGGGCGATTTGGGAACGCGTGCTGCTCCTGTTGTCGACGCGGGCTTTGGATGTTTCCAAGATCGTCGGGGGATCGTGGGGGATCGAGCATTGGCATGACGCGTTTGAAACCATGCACTCGGGCAAGATCGCCAAGGCGGTCCTCGAGATTCATCCCGAGACGGCGTCCTAATCCCCGCGCTGTCTACCATCCGATCCTTTCCCATTTCACAACACTCGAACACTCCATCTCATGAGCAAAAAGCGCATTCTCATCCAATTGGATACCGACCCCCAGCCGAGCGTCTTCGATGCCGTCGTCGCCATCGATGCCGGGGTCGATCGATTGCTGCAGTATGGAAATGTCAAGCCTGAGCAAGTTCGCGACTTGGTCCACGGAGCCATGTACACGCGCGGTCCCCGAGATCTGGATCGCACCGCCTTCTTTGTCGGAGGTGCGAACGTGGCGCATGGAGAAACGATCTTTTCGATCATCCAAGAAACGTTGCACGATCCGTTCCGAGTTTCGTGCATGCTCGATTGCAACGGATCCAACAGCACTGCAGCTGCGGCCGTGCTCAGCGCATCGCGGCATGTGAAGCTCGAGGGAAGCACCGCGATGGTTTTGGCGGCGACCGGACCGGTCGGGCAACGCATCTGCCGCATCTTGGCCAATGAGAAGTGCAAGGTCTACATCTCGTCGCGGACGATGGAGCGATCGCAAGAAGTCTTCGATAAGTTGCTGCAGTATGGTTGCGACCCCGCGCGGTTGGTCGCCATCAGCACCAGCGATGAAGCTTGGGTGGCCAAATCGATGCAGGAATCCGAAATGGTTTTCGCCTGCGGGGCGGCAGGCGTCCGGCTGATGACCGCCGAGCAACTGGGGCGGTGTCCCAAGCTGCGGGTCGCCGTCGATTTGAATGCCGTTCCCCCATTGGGAATCGATGGCATCGGATTGACCGATCAAGGTGTCGAACGCGACGGTCGTTACGATTATGGGGCGCTGGGGGTCGGCGGATTGAAGATGAAGATCCACAAGCACTCGGTCGTGGCGTTGTTCGAAAGCAACGGGAAAGCCTTGGATTGCCAGGAAATGCTAGGTGTCGGACGCGACATTTTGGCTCGGGAAATGTCCTCGTAAGCCCAGGCGTTGGTTTGACACCCCAAACCGATCCAATAAGATGGAGTTAGGTGGTGTTTTTCTCTTTGCCACCTCCTCCCAACCCGCGGTCCTACCCCAAAAGCAATCCCATGTTCGGAATCGGCACCACAGAACTGCTAATCTTCTTGGTCATCGCCATGTTGCTCTTCGGCAGCGCCCGATTGCCTTCGCTGATGCGAAATCTGGGACGCAGCGCGGTCGAGTTCAAGAAGGGGATGCGGGACGACGACAGCGAACCGACCGCAGACACGACCAAGCCGTAAGGTTCCATACTGCTAGGAGCTGACGCATGTTTGGTGGTATCGGTACGTTTGAAATGGTGGCCTTTGGGGTCTTGGCACTGATGCTGTTCGGTTCCAAGCTACCTGAGGTGGCTCGTAATCTCGGGGCGACGTACCGAGGATTGAAGCGCAACGTCGACGAGTTCAAGCGCGAATTCCAAGCCGTCGAACACTACGACCCCAAGCCCAAGCTAACGCGCACCGACGATTCCCCCGAGCCCGTGGAATCCGACGCACCCCGTTTCGTTCCCCCGTCGGATGATGCACCTTCGGCGCGGTGATGGATCCACGTTCCGTCAGCCGTTTCTGTGCCTTTCCCTCTGCTTGCACCGTTTCGCAGTTCTTCATTTTCTGGGCACATAGATCTCCGCTTCGCGGATTGTTGGCGGATTGTTGCTTGAGCGGCTAAGCCAAATTGGCCATGGATTCGAGCCGTGACGCGTCGGCTGGACCGTTTGATTTCGAGTTGCGAAGGGTTGCCCTTTGCCTACACTGGGACTTGAAGGTGTGAAGCCGGGCAATCTGTTCCGGTTTTGACGAGGAACGCTTCGTGCGACCTCGGCGGCATGCGTTCCGATCCGCCTTCGACTACGCATTGTTCATCTCCCACCGATCCATCCCCCTCTCATGGAGCCCTGTGCATGACCATGATTCTGCGGAAACCGTTGTTTGCTGTTGCTTTGCTGTTGTCGCCTGTCTCGCTCCAAGCTGCCGACTTGGTGAAGCTCGGTGAGCCTAGCTTGACTGCAGGGATCCCTGGGTCTGGCGCGTTGAGCACCGCAGACATTCAGAAGTTCCTCGACAATCCTGCGAACCATGTGGCCCTGGCGGTTGAATTGCCCGAAGGGCTGAGCGCTGGCAAAGAAGCCATCTACATTCCGGATGACAACCCGCTGACGCGGGCCAAGATCGAACTGGGACGCCAGCTCTATTTCGACACGCGACTTTCGAGCGACAACACGATCAGTTGCGCCAGCTGCCACAGCCCATCGGCTGGGTACGGAGCCCACACTCCTTTCGGAGTTGGCGTTCGCGGCCAAACCGGCAATCGCAATTCTCCCACTTCGTTCAACCGGATCTTGAGCAAGGCCCAATTCTGGGATGGCCGAGCCAACAGCTTGGAAGCCCAAGCTGTCGGACCGATCGCCAACCCGATCGAGATGGGGAACACCCATGAAGCGGTCGTCAAATTCGTGTCGGCCAATGCGGGCTATCGCATGCAGTTTGAAAAGGTGTTCGGTGCGGCTCCCAAGATCGACCATGTCGGCAAAGCCATCGCTGCCTTTGAGCGAACGCTGATCACCGGATCGAGCCCGTACGACTACTACGAACCGCTTCGCAAATTCGAGGAAGCCCGCGCCGAAGACATCGAAGATTTGGAGGCATTCAAGAAGGATGACCCCGAGGCTTACAAGCAATACGTCGACCTTAAGAAGAAGAGCGAAGCCAACCCGATGAGCGACTCGGCCAAGCGCGGTCGCGATCTGTTCTTCAGCACCAAGTCCAATTGTTCGGCTTGCCACGTCGGCGCGAACTTTACCGACGAGCTCTACCACAACCTAGGTGTTGGGATGGATGCCAAGGAACCGGATCTGGGTCGTTACGCCCAAACCAAAGTCGACAAGGACAAGGGCGCGTTCAAGACACCCACGCTTCGCAACATCGAACTGAATGCGCCGTACATGCACGACGGTAGCCAAAAGACGTTGGAAGAAGTCGTTGAGTGGTACGCCAAGGGTGGTCATCCCAATCCGTACTTGAGCGACAAGATCAAGAAGCTCGAGCTGAACGAGCAAGATAAAGCCGACTTGGTGGCTTTCATGAAGGCATTGACCGGTCCGTTGCCAACGGTCAACGCAGGGCGATTGCCTCAATAGTTTGCACCGGCAGTTTCTCGCCGGCAGGAAAACGAAAAAACCGGCTCGCCATTGCTAGCGAGCCGGTTTTTAGTCTCATCGTGTCTGAACCCTAGCGGTCCGGTCGCAATTAGCGAACGCGGGTGCTGCTAGCTTGAATGACACGACGATTGGTGTTCATGTAGGCATGAGGATCTGCTGCAGGAGCAGGAGTCGCAGGAGCGGCAGCAGGAGCAGCCGTTCCGTTGCACGACGAGCAGCCAGCGGTTGGGCAGGCATCGCAAGCACCGTCATCGCAACCACGCTTGTGGCTGAACAACTTGCCCAGAAGACCACCGTGACGCTTGCCGAGTCCGCAGCCGCTATCGCAAGCGGGAGCTCCGCAAGGATCGTTGCAAGCGATTTCAGCGCCGCAGCTTGGTCCACAAGCGGTTTCAGCTCCGCAGCTCGGTCCGCAAGGATCGCTGCAACCATTGTCGCAACCATGGCTTGCAAGGCGAGCATGCAGGTTGTTCTTCCAAACAACCAACTTGCCCTTCAAGCCCTTGAGCTTGTCAAGAACTGGAGTGCGAACGTAAACCGGAGTTCCGCATGGGTTGCCACAAGCAACTTCAGCTCCGCAGCTGGGAGCGGCATTGCAAGCAATTTCCGCTCCGCACGAAGGACCGGAACCGCAGGAAGCGATTTCCGCTCCGCAGCTTGGGCC
>JBKCUI010000311.1:0-8117 GCA_046318495.1 Pirellula sp.
CGGACATCCTCCACATCAAAGACGGTTACTACTTCGAAGTGCCCAAATTCCTGTGGCGACGCAATCGCGCCAAGGCATCGGACTTCCCGGAGTGGTTCCAACGCCTGGATTCGGACTACCAATCCTGGGAAGCCGACCAAATTCTCGAAGGTTTGTCTGGCATGGGGGTACCCGCCGCCACGCTGGACTCCCTGAAGGACGCTTGGTCCAAATGGCAATCCTCCAAGCACAAGAATGAAGCTTGGCCGCTCGATGCCTATCTCGATCAGCAAGTCGCCGATGTGCGAGCCAAGGCACCCGGCTGGGCCAAGAAGAATGCCCCGACCGCTAAGGACCCTGTGCAAGCCTATCTGGCTGGCAATCCGAATGTTCAGAACCCCTGGTTCTTTGAATTGATCAGCCAGCCCGAGCAAGCCAAGAAGTGGGATGCGCTCAAGCAGAAGATCAACTCGCACGCCTTCTTGAAGCAATATCAAGATCGTCCGGATGCCAAGGCGTGGGACGCGGACAAACTCAAGCAATACAACCAATCCCTCGACGGCAAGATCCTCATTCCGCAGCCGTTCGGGACTCCGCGCAACGCCTACGAAGCCGACTCCGGTTTCTGCATTTCGCGCTACATGATCATCGAGACGATCGTCGCGATCGGATTGTTCTTCTTGTTCCGCTGGTTGGCTCGCAAGGTTCAAACCGGCGAAGCACCCAAAGGCAAGTCGTGGAATTTCCTCGAAGGCTTTGTGCAAGCGGTCCGCAACAACATCGTCGTTCCTGCGATGGGAGAGCATGACGCAGATCGCTTCATGCCGTTCTTGTGGACGATGTTCTTCTTCATCCTCGGCTGCAATCTGATGGGGATGTTGCCATGGGTTGGGGCGCCGACAGCGTCTTGGGGCACGACCGCCGCGTTGGCGATTTTGGTGTTCCTGGTCGGACTGTTCGTGGGGGTCAAGACGTTTGGTGTCGTCGGCTATTTAAAGAACATTTGCCCCGAGCTCGGGCTGCCTTGGTATCTGGCGTTTTGGGTGGTACCACTGTTGTGGATCATCGAATTCGCATCGTTGTTCATCAAGCACGCGGTGTTGTCGGTGCGGTTGTTGATGAACATGGGTGCAGGTCACTTGGTATTGCTCGGGATTCTCGGCATCGGGATTAGCGCCAAGACCGCGATGGAACTGAGCACTGGACCGTGGCTCGGCGTGGCTGGCATCTCGGTTTTGGGTACTACGGTGTTGAGTTTTCTCGAAGTCTTCGTGGCGTTTCTCCAAGCTTACGTCTTCACGTTCTTGGCCGCCCTATTCATCGGTAGCTCGATCCATCATCACTAGTTTCCGTAAGTGCCAGGATGCACCGATCGCATTCTGGACAGGGTTCCTCTTCCTTTCTATCACGAGACGATTACATCGATCCTCAAGGAGTTCAGTAAAGTGTTAAACATCGTTCGATTTGGTTTGATGGCCGCTGGTTTCATGATTCTGATGACCCTCCCGGCTGCTGCTCAGTCGGCTGGCGGTGGCAACATCCCAGGTGCAATCGGTGCCGGTTTGGCCGTAATCGGTGCAGGTCTGGGCATCGGATTCTTGGGCAAGGGTGCCGTGGAATCGATCGCTCGCCAACCGGACTCGGCGACCGTGATCCAAGTTGCGATGATCATCGCCGCAGCTCTGATCGAAGGTCTCGCTTTCTACGCAGTATTCGTTTGCTCGGGCCAAAACCCATTCGCCGGCTAATTCAGCCTGCGATCGGCGTAACACGGTTTCCGACTACCCTGCGAATGAAAGGCGTCGTATGAACACGAAATTGCGTGGCTTGAGCTGGGCCATGGCGTGCTTGGTATTGCTCTTGGGTTGGTCCGTCCCTGCGATGGCCTTTGAAGGCGGTCACTCGGACTCCCATGCCGATTTGACCCATGGGCACGCATCGGCCAACAGCGATTCCTTGTTGGACTTCAAGAGCGACAAAGCCATCTACACAGGCGTTGTCTTCTTGCTGCTGTGCACAGGGTTGTACTTCGCTGCATGGAAGCCCATTTCTCAAGGGTTGGAACGCCGTGAATCGACCATCGCGAACCAAATCGCAGAAGCCCAAAAGGCGTCTGAGGTGGCCGCAGCAAAGCTGAAGGAATACGAAGCCAAGCTGGCCGATGCGGCGGTTCAAGCCCAAGATTTGGTCAACCAAGCCAAACGCGATGCCGAAACCGTAGCCGAACGGATCAAGACCGACGCGCAAACGGAAGCGACGCGGATGATCGACCGAGCTCGCAACGAAATCGAGACCGCCAAACAAGCTGCATTGTCCGAGCTCTCCACCAAGAGCACCGACATCGCTTTCGGTTTGGCTCGTCGCGTGATCGGTCGCGAACTCAACCAAAACGACCATCAGCAATTGATCCACGACGCGCTCGGACGGTTGCAAAACAGCAACTGATCCGTTTCGCGGATCGGAGTCGCGGGTAAGCGAGCGGAGTTTCCGCGTCATGAGTCCCCCGATGTGAGCTAGATGGCCATCATCGGGTTCATGCACCGCTGGTCGATAGAACCGATGGAATGGCGAAGTTGCATCCATGGGCGTTGCCCGTCCACTCGATGCAAAGGTCCACTCGAAGCAGACACCGGTTTTTGCCGTGCGTCAGCGTCGAGGGATCGCGGAGCGAGTTTCCTTTCTTTGAGCAAGTCACATCCCAACCATGTCTGAGTCCAATCGCAAGATACCGACCGTCTTCGACAGCGAAGAGCAGCATGTCGGCGAAGTGTATGCCAAAGCCCTGTTGGGCGCGGCTGCCAAAGAAAAGAACGTCGACACCATCGTCGATCAACTGGAATCGTTGGTCCACGATGTGCTCGATCGCAATCCCCAACTCGATCTGGTCATCGCCAACCCCAAGATGCCGTTCGAAGCCAAGGCTTCGATGTTGGATCGCGTCTTCGGTAGCCAGATGCATCCGACCTTGCTCACGTTCTTGAAGGTCCTCGCACGCCGCGGACGGCTCAGTTCGCTCCGAGCCATCCAGACGGCCGCTTCCAAACTGCGCGATGAAGCCGCAGGCAGGATCCAAGTCGCCGTCACGGTTTCCAAACCGCTGACCGCCGAGGACGAAGCATCGCTCGTGGCCAAACTGAAAAACGCTTTCCACAAAGAAGTTCGCCTTCAAACCAAAGTCGATCCAAAGATTTTGGGGGGCTTGGTGATCCGCGTCGGCGATACCGTGTACGACGGCAGCGTCGATGGTCAGTTGACGATGTTGCGAAAGTCGGTGGCTCAACGCGCCGAAGGTGCTTTGCGATCAGCGACCCAAGCGTTGGTCACCGCCAGTTAATACGTATTCCATTCCGTTTCCATCCTTTCCGAAAATCGAATTCCTATCTGCGGCCGGTGCCGCAGTGATGAACCCAACGAGGTTGATGAGATGAAGTTTAACTCGGATGAAATCGCGTCCGTCATTCAAAAAGAGATCGAACAGTTCGGTAGCCAAATCGATGTTCGCGAAGTCGGTACGGTCCTCGAGGTCGGCGACGGGATCGCTCGCGTGTACGGTCTCTCTGGCGTCATGTCGGGGGAAATGGTCGAGTTCCCCAACGGCGTCATCGGGTTGGCGTTCAACCTGGAAGAGAAGTCGGTCGGTGTGATCATTCTCGGGGACTACCTGAGCATCCACGAAGGGGACGAAGTTCGAGCCCTCGGGACGCTGCTGAGCGTTCCGGCAGGCGATGCCGTCATCGGCCGCGTGCTCGATCCGTTGGGCAACCCGATCGACGGTAAGGGACCGGTCAACACCTCGGTTCGCCGCCCGGTTGAAATCATCGCCACCGGCGTTTCCGAGCGTCAACCTGTGCACGAGCCGATGCAGACCGGGATCAAGGCCATCGACGCGATGACGCCGATCGGACGCGGACAACGCGAACTGATCATCGGTGACCGCAAAACGGGCAAGACCGCCATCGCCATCGACGCGATCATCAATCAAAAAGGCAAGGGAGTGAAGTGCTTCTATGTCGCTATCGGCCAAAAGGAATCGTCGGTCGCCCTCATCATCGATGCGTTGACCAAGGCCGGTGCGATGGACTACACCACCGTCATCGTCTCCGGTGCCAGCTCCCCTGCTCCGCTCCAGTACGTGGCTCCGTATGCCGGTACCGCCATGGCCGAGCACTTCATGTTCAACGGCCAACACGCCCTGATCGTCTATGACGACTTGAGCAAACAAGCCGTGGCCTACCGCCAATTGAGCTTGCTCATGCGTCGTCCACCAGGACGCGAAGCGTTCCCTGGGGACGTGTTCTATTGCCACAGCCGCCTGCTCGAGCGTTCGGCCAAACTTTCCAAGGAACTCGGCGGCGGGTCGCTGACGAGCTTGCCGATCATCGAAACCCTCGAAGGGGAAGTTTCGGCTTACATCCCAACCAACGTGATCTCGATCACCGACGGCCAGATCTACCTGCAACCGGACTTGTTCTTCGCCGGGATTCGTCCTGCGATGAACGTCGGTATCTCGGTGTCGCGGGTCGGTGGTAACGCTCAGATCAAAGCCATGAAGAAGGTCGCCGGCGGTCTGCGATTGGACTTGGCTTCGTTCCGAGAACTCGAAGCCTTCGCTCAGTTGGGTACCGAACTCGATCCTGCTACCCAAGCCAAGCTCGACCGCGGGTATCGGATGGTGGAATTGCTAAAGCAATCGCAGTACCAACCGATGGACGTCGCCGAACAGATCGTCAGCTTGTACGCAGGCACCCGGGGATACCTCGACGACATTCCTGTTGCCAAGGTCCGCGATTTCGAGAATGGACTGCTGTCCTACCTCCGCGATCGCAAGCCGGAAGTCACCGCCAAGATCCAAGAGATCAAGGACCTGACCCCCGAAGTGGAAGAGTTGATCAAGTCCACCATCACGAGCTTCAAGGCCACCTTCCGCTAGTCGTCGCGCCAACGAAGGGATCCCCAGTATATGGCCAATATTCGTCAACTCGATAAACGTCGCAAAAGCGTTCGCAACATCCGCAAGATCACGCGGACGATGGAACTGATTGCGACTGCGCGCTTCAAGAAAGCGATGGATCGGGCTGCGGCCGCAACCGATTACACCAAACGCATCACGCAGATCGTGGAAGATCTTGCCAAGAGCGGGACGGACGTGTCCCATCCGCTGTTGCAAGCCCACGACAGCGTGAAGGCAGTCGATATGTTGGTGCTGACCGCCAATCGCGGATTGTGCGGCGGCTACAACGGATCGGTCGTTCGCGTGGCGGTGCAGCGCCGCAACGAGATCAAAGAACAAGCCGATGCGGGGCAAACCTCGGTCAGCGGCAAACGCGGTATCTCCGCCTTTCGGTTTGCCAATGTCCCAGTCGAGAAGACCTACACGGAGTTCGAAGACCAACCGAGCTTCGATGCGGTCGCCCGAATTGCGGACGAACTGATCACGCGTTACATCACCGGCGCCATCGATCGCGTGGATGTGGCATATACGAGATTCGTCAGCTCGTCCAAGCAGATCCCGGTCGTCGAAACGTTGCTCCCCTTTGCGGGAATCGAGATTCCGGCTGCGAAGCAGGACGCAACCGCTGGCGCTCAAACCGGCAAGAGCGTTCGCGACGATTACGAGTTCTTGCCCTCGGCCGCTGGGATCCTCGAAGAAGTCGTTCCCGCGAGCTTCCGGGCGCGGCTCTTCAAGTGCTTCCTCGATGCGGCTGTCAGCGAGCAAATCGCACGCATGGTGGCGATGAAGAGCGCCACCGAAAACGCAGGGGATCTGATCAAGTCCCTATCGCGTACCTACAACCGCGCTCGCCAGAGCAAGATTACCCAAGAGATCATGGAAATCATCGGTGGTGTCGAAGCCCTCGGCTAGTTCCCGCCTCTCCGCGATCCGGAAATCCTTTTCAATCCCAATCCATCCAGTCATTTCGTAACCAACGACAGAGAAGAACATGAGCGTCTCCACCGGCCATCGGGTAGGTAAAATCAGTCAGGTGATCGGATCCACGTTCGACGCCGAATTCGCTGCAGAGGATCTGCCACCCATTTACAACGCGGTGAAGGTCACCAGCGAGAAGAAGGGCGTTAGCATCAACCTCACCGGCGAAGTCCAACAGCACCTCGGCGGTGGACGCGTGCGTTGCGTGGCCCTCGGTAGCACGGACGGTTTGATGCGCGGTCTCGATTGCGTCGATACCGGCAAACCGGTTACGGTCCCGGTCGGCGAAGGGACCCTCGGTCGCGTGTTCAACGTGCTCGGTGAACCGATCGATCAACGGGGTGAAGTCAAGGCCGACGATACGCGGCCGATCCACCGCAAAGCTCCCCCGCTCTCCGAACTGTCGACCAACACCGAAGTCTTCGAAACCGGGATCAAAGTGATCGACTTGCTCACCCCGTTCGTCCGGGGTGGTAAAGCCGGTTTGTTCGGCGGTGCCGGTCTGGGTAAGACGGTTATTCTCCAAGAGCTCATCGCACGCGTGGCCAGCTCGCACGGTGGGTACTCGGTGTTCGCCGGGGTGGGTGAACGCACCCGCGAAGGAACCGACCTTTGGCTCGAAATGCAAGAAGCCGAAATCGGCAAGACCGGCCGCAAGGTTATCGAACAAACATGCATGGTGTTCGGTCAGATGAACGAGCCTCCTGGGTCGCGTCTCCGCGTCGCCCTTTCCGCGTTGACAATGGCGGAATACTTCCGCGATACCACCGGTAAGGACACGCTGTTGTTCGTCGACAACATCTTCCGATTCTCGCAAGCAGGTTCCGAAGTGTCTGCACTTCTGGGCCGGATGCCATCTGCGGTGGGTTACCAACCGACTCTGGCTACCGAAATGGGTGCGCTTCAAGAACGCATCACCTCCACCAAGCGCGGGGCCATCACGTCCGTGCAAGCCGTTTACGTTCCGGCCGACGATCCGACCGACCCTGCACCGGCCACCGCGTTCGGTCAGCTCGACGCGTTTATCTACCTCGAGCGTTCGATCTCGGAAAAGGGGATTTATCCTGCGATCGATCCGCTGGCGTCCAACTCGCGGATCCTCGATCCGGCCATCGTGGGTGAGCGTCACTACAACATCGCTCGCCGCGTTCAACGGACTTTGCAACGCTATCGCGAACTCCAAGACATCATCGCCATCCTCGGCGTCGATGAATTGAGCGAGGAAGACAAGACCGTAGTGCGACGCGCTCGACGCATCGAGCGATTCTTGTCGCAGCCGTTCTTGGTCGCCGAAGTCTTCACTGGCAAGCCCGGGGAAATCACGTCGTTGGCCGACACCATCCGCAGCTTCGAAGAAATCTGCGACGGCAAGTGGGATCACCTGCCTGAATCGGCCTTCATGTACGTCGGTGCGATCGAACAAGTCGAAGCGCAAGCCAAGAAGATGGCTGAACAAGGGAAGAAATAGCCATGAGTACCGATTCCGGCGTGCACTGCGTGGTGGTCACTCCCGAAAAGACGGAGCTCGACACCCATTGCGAATCGTTGATCTTGCCTCTGTTCGATGGCGAGCTGGGAATTTTGCCCGGCCGCGCCCCGATGGTCGGCCGAGTGGGATTCGGATTGATGAAACTCAAGTCGGCGGGTCGCGAAGACCAATGGTTCATCGACGGCGGGTTTGTGCAAGTGACCCGCGACGGTGTCTACGTTTTGACCGACCGATTGTTGCGACCTGCGAACATCGACAAGGCCCAGGCCGAAGCCGATCTCAAGAAGGCGCAAGAGATTCGACCGAGCACCCCGGAAGCGTTCGCGCTGCGAGATCGGGCCTTGGCTCAAGCCCGAGCCAAGCTGCGTGTTGGCGGCTAAGCCGTTCCTCGTTACCATGATGCATCTTCGGGGCGGACGTTCGCCCCGATTCTGTAGGTCGCAATGGGACGAGAACGATGAGCGTGCGCAAAGGATCTGAGTTTGCAGGGGTAGGTGTTGCGATTGTGACACCGTTCAAGGACGGTGCTCTGGACGTCGCGCGACTCAAGCAACAGATCGAGTTTCAGATTGCCGCCGGGACAACGTTTCTGGTCCCCGTCGGCACCACCGGCGAATCGCCGACGCTCACCCACGATGAGCATGAACGGGTGATCAGCGAAGTGGTCCAGCTTGCTTCGGGACGATGCAAGGTAATGGCTGGCACCGGCAGCAACTGCAC
>JBKCUI010000312.1:0-2098 GCA_046318495.1 Pirellula sp.
GTAACGTTCCTTGGTTCCGTCCGCCAGGAACCGGACGCCAACTCGCGTCGGCTTGCCCGTTTTCGGGCAGACCAACATCACCTTGGAAACATCCAGGAACGCTTCCTTCGACAGACGTCCCCCTTGCGGGTTTCGCTGCGATCGCTTCACGTGCTTGAAAACCTTGTTCACGCCTTCAACGATAACGCGACCCTTATCGCGATCGACGACCAAGACCTTGCCTCGCTCGCCCTTATCGCGCCCGGCGATCACTTCTACGACGTCGTTCACTTTGATCAACATCACACGACCTCACTCGCCAACGAGACGATCTTTGTAAAACTCTTTTCACGCAGCTCGCGAGCCACCGCACCGAAGATCCGAGTGCCGCGAGGGTTGTTGTCTTTGTCCACCAACACCACCGCGTTGGTGTCGAACCGGACGTAGCTGCCGTCCGCACGACGCGTGGGTTGAGCGGTGCGTACGATCACGCCGCGCACAACCGCCTTCTTCTTGATTTCACTACCGGGGATCACGCTCTTCACGGAGCAAATGATGACGTCCCCGATACCGGCATACCGACGACGCGTACCGCCCAGCACCTTGATGCACATCACTTCACGTGCACCGGTGTTGTCCGCAACTTGCAATCGGGTTTCTTGTTGGATCATTGGATGATTCTTTCAAACCGAAAACTTGCTCTAACGCTATCCCTCGGATGCCGCTCCGCGAGCTATCCGACGTTGGCTTCACCACGCAACGTGGCGACGTCCACTTCTCGATTCTTCTCCACGACGCGAACCAATCGCCATCGCTTCAGCTTCGAAAGAGGCCGGGATTCTTCGATCTCGACCTTGTCGCCGACCTTGGACTCGTTCGCTTCGTCGTGCACGTGGCACACGGTTTTGCGACGGACAATCTTGGAATACTTGGGATGGCGAACGAATCGTTCGATCTCAACGCGACGGGACTTGTTCATCCGATCGCTCTTAACAATGCCTAGCAAAACTCGACGTGCCATAGTTCAGTCTTCCGGTCTCTGTTACTTGCTGTTCTTTGCGAGCGATCGCTCGGTTTGGATGGTACGCACCCGGGCGATCAAACGGCGGTTCTTGCGCGTTTGCGTTGGGATATCCACACGGTCGGTCTGCGTCTGCAACCGCATGCGGAACATGTTCTCCGCAGCTTCCGCCGCAGTCAGTTCCAACTGCTCGTCGCTCATCTCTCGAAGTTCGGATGCTTTCATCTCACTCCACCTAGCCTCTTCCATTCGACTGCGGTCTCGCCGCAACCGGTTGTTTCACTCATCCCCGAGATCCGCTGGGACAAACCAGCCTCTCGAACCCGAAGCACCTCGCGGTGCCATCTGGCGGAAACTCCAAAGGGGTCTCTGCCTGTGTCTTCATTCGTTTCCGCCCCGGTGTAACGCTTGTCGCGTCTTCGGGCCGGACCGTTGCTCCGACACCACCCTATGCAGGACGGCGTCGGACCAATCGCACGCGAATCGGCATCTTGGCTGCCAACCGCGCGAAGCAAACCTTCGCCTGTTGCTCCGACACGCCACTGAGCTCATAGAGCACAGTGCCGGGCCGAACCACGGCTACCCAGTACTCCGGCTCCCCCTTACCCTTACCCATCCGGGTTTCCAAGGGCTTCGAGGAAACAGGCTTGTCTGGGAACACTCGAATGTACAAGCGTCCTTCGCCACGAACGTATTGGTTGGCTGCGATACGGCCAGCTTCGATCGTTTGGGCACGGATCCATCCGCCTTGCAGGCATTGAAGACCCCAGTCCCCGAACACGACCTTATTGCCGCGAGTCGCATTACCTTTTATACGTCCTCTTTGGCTTTTTCGGTGCTTGACCCGCTTGGGCATCAGCGCCATCGTTGTTGTCTCCCGCGTAGGAACCTTGATTTACCCAAACCTGAACTCCGATGTTCCCTTGTGGGGTCGAAGCTTCAGCGAAACCATAACTGATCTTTGCTTGAATCGTGCTCAGCGGCAGGGCCCCGGCATTCGCCTTCTCGCAGCGGGCCATTTCCGCCCCGCCCAATCGCCCCGACAACTGAATCTTGATCCCTTTCGCACCGGCATCCATCGCGGTCTCAATCGACCGC
>JBKCUI010000313.1:0-2319 GCA_046318495.1 Pirellula sp.
AGCGGGGGCCGATGCGTCGTTGCAAGTCGCTCCGTATTACAACAAGCCCACGCAGCGCGGCTTTTACGAGCACTTCAAGGCCATCGCAGAAGAAGTCGGCATCCCGCACTGCGTTTACAACATTCCCGGCCGATCGGCCAAGAACATCGAGCCCGAGACGATTGCGAAACTTGCCGAGCTTCCGAACATCACCATGGTGAAGGAAGCGACCGGTTCGCTCGATCAGTGCTCGCAGATCCTCAACACGACCAATCTGACGGTCTTGAGCGGCGACGATTCGCTGACGTTGCCGATGATGAGCATCGGGGCCGAAGGGGTCATCTCGGTCGCAGGCAACATTGTGCCGGGCGATTTGTTGGCCATGGTGCGTGCGGCGTTGGCGGGGGATTTTGCCCTCGCTTCGAAACTGCACCATCGGCTGTTCCCGTTGTGCCGCGACATGCTCTCGCTGGCGACCAATCCGATACCGGTCAAGGGAGCCATGAAGCTGCTTGGTCGCGACACGGGCGAATTGCGGTTGCCGATGACGGCGCTAGAGCCCAAGGAATACGACGCTCTCCGCGGAACGCTGGTGAAGTACGGCATCCTGCACTAACGCGCAGGTAGGCAATCCTTCTCCCTTCGCCGCAACCCAATTACCTCCACCATCATCGCTCCCCTCGCCCCGAATCGGGGAGAGGGGCTGGGGGTGAGGGGTTTCACGCAGCGTTACCCCACTTTCAAACAGCCTATTACCTCTCTGCCGCGAACTTGGCTGCTTGTCCTGGATTAGTCCCGACCACGCTCGCACGTAGCCCCAAACTTTTCCCAATCCCAGCGATTCCAACGCGTTTTCCATCCCTTGGGCTCACGCAAATACGCAAAGACGCAAAGGGAATCCGCAAGCCGGGCCGATGCGGTAGGCTTATCCTGTTGGAGCGTCGTTCCGATCGACGATCCCGGCAAGCATTACACTTGTTTCTTTCTCTGAGTTTGAAATTGCATTGCTTGGCTTCAACGCTTGGTCTGGCATGGTTGCGTCATGGACTCGCTTAGTGCCAACGCTTAGAACTAGTGCACAGCATTCGTTACCCCATCAAGAACCATGGGACATCCACGAGACCGTTATCGCGACTACGTTGAACACCCTTTGTATGGGCGCGGTCCACGCATCACAGGGCAAAACCCGCAGGACGACTGGAAGAACGGAGTCTATCTCGGATGGCATTGTCCCATCGAGGAAAGAATTGCGGATACCGCGATCGTCGCGGACACTTCGAAACAAGTTGCTCGACCCGTCCCCGTAACGCACTACTACGACGTCAAGCGAACCTGCCGCGACTGCAAACGGAGGTTCTTGTTCTTTGCCGAGGAACAGAAGTTTTGGTACGAGACCCTTGGGTTTCCACTGGAATCGGATTGCGTGCGCTGTGTCGATTGTCGCAAGACCCAGCAAGACTACGCCGACTTGCGCAAGACCTACGAGAACCTGCTTCAGAAACCAGATCGCCACGAGGATGAAACGTTGGAGCTCGCTCACTGCGCCTTAAGCTTGATCGAGTCTGGCGTATTTGGAAATCGGACGATTGAACGCGTTCGATCGTTTCTGAATTCCATCCCGGCGGATTCGGATATTCGCTCTCGGGGGCGATTCCGAGACTTGACCGATCGCGCCACACGCCTTGCTGAGAATGCGGAGTAATCAACACAGGCACCCTAGTTGCCGATCGTCCGCTTCCCGTAGTAAGTTTTCCTTGCCCCGGCTCGGTCAACCGGGGCGTTCGACAAGGTTGGGGGTTTTGCTCAAATGAAGTTCTTGCCTTTGCCCACGTTGTCCATGGTCGAAATGCTGCAAGAGCTTTCAACGGAGCTTGATTGGGGAATGTGTTTTGGACAGTCCATTCCATTCGGCGAGGGCACGACACCATGCTTGATGTGGGCATCGAACAAGTGGCGTGACATGGACCTTGTTTTTTGCGGACTGCAAAAGGAACTGACGCGAGCACAAATCATTCGTGGTACGAAACCACGTATGGAGTTTCAAGTCTGCGCCGTCTCGCACAAGTATCGGATCTACGCTGGTACGGTGCGGTTTTCACTCCCTTCGCCCGGCGGGGTCATGGGCTTGGCGAAGATTCTGGCTCCGATGCTTCATCGCTCCAACTTCGAAACCAAAAAGTCGCGTGGAGCTTACGTCTCGACGTATCCCTCGACGCTCATGCCTCAAGCCAGCGACGATACACCTTGGAAATCAACCGTGTTCGAAGTGGTGCGTGGGAAAATCGTGGTGGATCAAGTGATCCAAGACGAATGGTTGCGGCACCTAGGCAATCTGCAAAA
>JBKCUI010000314.1:0-31425 GCA_046318495.1 Pirellula sp.
ATCTTTGCTTGAATCGTGCTCAGCGGCAGGGCCCCGGCATTCGCCTTCTCGCAGCGGGCCATTTCCGCCCCGCCCAATCGCCCCGACAACTGAATCTTGATCCCTTTCGCACCGGCATCCATCGCGGTCTCAATCGACCGCTTCATGGTACGACGGAAGCTAGCGCGCTTTGCCAATTGCTTGGCGATGTCTTCTGCAATCAGTTGGCCTTGGATCTCAGGGCGATAAACTTCCTCGACCTTGAGATTCACGCGGCGACCGATCAAGTTCTGCAGTTCTTCTTGCAGGACTTCGATCTCGGTCCCCTTCTTGCCAATGATCAAACCTGGTTTCGCAACGTAGACGAACAATCGCACTTCGTCGCGGGTTCGTTCGACTTCGATCCGGTCGATTCCCGCTTCACGGTAGGCCGGCTTCGTCGGATGGTACTTGATGAACTTGCGGATCTTCTGGTCTTCCACCAGCAGCTCGGCAAATTCCTTCTTGCTGGCGTACCACCGGCTCTTCCAGCCCATCACGATCCCGGTGCGGAACCCAATTGGATTTACTTTTTGTCCCATGGTTCGCTTCTTCCTACAGTTCTTCCAACCGCTTGAGTTCTACCGAAATGTGACTGGTTCGCTTGAGGATCGAAAACGCTTGGCCACGCGAACGCGGCTGAAAACGCTTGAACATCGGTCCGCCATCGATGCGAGCATCGACAACGACCAGCTCTTCAACGCCAAAGGAGCGTCCGCCATTCTGATCGGTGTCCTGAGCGCTTCCGACCGCGCTCTTGATCACCTTCTCCAGCATCCTGGCACCGCGATGGGGCTGGAAACGCAAGATCTCCAACGCCTCATCCGCGAACTTGCCTCGCACCAAATTCGCCAAAGGGCGAACCTTTCTGGCGCTGATCCTCGCGTATCGATGTACTGCCCGGTAAGACATGGTCTATCCCTGTTCTCGCAACAATTACTTCTTGCCACCCTTGCCGCCGTGACCGCGGAACGTTCTGGTCGGTGCAAACTCGCCGAGCTTGTGTCCAACCATATCCTCCGTCACGAAAACCTTGATGTGTGTTTTCCCGTTGTGCACCATGAAGGTCGCACCCACAAACTCAGGCACAATCGTGCAGCGACGCGCCCAAGTCGTGATCGCTTGACTGCTGTTGGTTTCCCTCGCCTTGAGCAGCTTGGCAAACAACTTTGGATCCACGTATGGACCCTTTTTCGTCGAACGTCCCATTGTCTAAATCGCCTTACTCAGACCTTGTCTCTGATGGGGACAACGATGCCCCCTGCCTTGTACTTTCTTGACTACCGAAGCTTCAACTGACCGTATCGAACCGACTTGCGTCGTCGAATGATCGCCGCGTTGCTCGGCTTGCGTCGACGTCGGGTGAAACCGCCCTTAGCCAACTTCCCGGTCGGGCTCACTGGGTGTCGACCACCCTTGGTACGACCTTCACCACCACCGTGCGGGTGATCGTGCGGGTTCATCGCAGTACCGCGAACGTGAGGCCTCCAACCCTTCCATCGATTTCGACCAGCCTTGCCGATGCGAACCGCGTCATGGTCGGTGTTGCTCATCTTGCCAACCGTGGCACGCCCCTGGCTCGGCACACGTCGCACTTCGCCGCTCGGCAACTGCAACTGAGCCCAACCGCCTTCGCGAGCCATCAACACGGCAGACGATCCGGCCGATCGGCACAATGCTGCACCGCGTCCAGGAGTCATCTCGATGCAGCAGACTTCCATACCGGCTGGAATGTTCTTCAAAGGCAAGCTGTTGCCAGGCGTAGGCGCTGCGTCCGGGCCGTTGTAGACAACGTCGCCAGCCTTCAGTCCATCCGTCGCCAGAACGTATCTCTTTTCGCCGTCCGCGTACTTCAACAAAGCAATCCGAACGCTGCGGTTTGGATCGTACTGAATGGAATCTACGGTTGCCGCAATCCCATCCTTGGTTCGATGAAAATCGATGACGCGGTACATTCGCTTGTGACCACCACCACGGTGCCGTGCGGTGATGAAACCTTGATTGTTTCGTCCACCCTTGCGCTTGTATCGCTTGAGCAAGGACTTCTCGGGCTTGGCACCAGGTGTCAATTCCGCGAAATCGCTCACCGACGAATTCCGTCGTCCTGGCGATGTTGGCTTATAGATTCGAATTCCCATGATCTCTCGTCTTTGATTCTCAGGTGGTTTGCAACGGGCTTACCGCAGTTCTTTGGACGACTAGAAGAAGTCGATCTTGTACTCGCTACCCAGCTTCACGATCGCTTTCTTCCAAGCCTTGGTCATGCCGGCCTTCGCCTTGTAGCGACGCGCCTTGCCTTTGCGATTTTGTGTCGCGATGGCTACGACCTTGACATTGAACAACTCTTCGATCGCGTCCTTGATCTCAGTCTTGGTCGCCAGCGGCGAAACTTCGAAAGCGTAGCGATTGTGTCGAGTTGCCTTGTGAACACCCTTTTCGGTAACCAGCGGTCGGTACACGATCTGATGCGGCGTGAGGACCATCGAGGTTTTCGGAGGTTGCTTAGCCATGATTTTTCCTTACGCCGTTGCTCGAGACTTGATCCAATCCAACGCGTCCTTGGTCACGACCAATTTGCGAGGACGCAGAACCGACAACGCATTCAAGTCGGTGACCGGACTGACGGTCAAACCTTCGATGTTGCGTCCGCTCAAGTACACATTGCGATCGACCGCTGCGGTCGCCAGGGTCTTGGTCACGCCTTCCAACCCCAACGCCTTGAACGTCGCAGCCAATGCCTTGGTCTTTGGAGCGTCCAAGCTCAACCGATCCAGCACAACCACCGAGCCTGCAGAGATCTTGGCAGCAATCGCCATCCGCGTTGCGCCTTGGATCGCCTTGCGAGGCAAACGGTAATAGTACGAGCGTGGCTGTCGCGAATTCGCATGGCCACCACCTCGGCGAACCGGAGTACGCTTCGCACCCATCCGGGCGTTACCAGTACCCTTTTGCTTGTACATTTTCTTGGTGGAGCCGGAGACTTCGCCGCGGCTCTTGGTCTTGTTGCTCCCTTGACGCGCATTGGCGAGATACATCACCACCGCATCGTGCAACAACTGCTTGCTGATCTTCGGTGCAATCGCCTGCGGGTCGATTTCGTAATCGCCCACCTTATTGCCCGATATGTCGTAAACAGGAAGTTTAACCATTGCTAACCTATTTGCTCTCGCTCGATCTTTGAGGCCCAAATCCCACGGGATGCACTAGCGAACCATGTTCGTTTCAAGAACGATGACATAACCACCCGCTGGACCGGGAATCGCACCCTTGACCAACAACAGATTCTTTTCGCTGTCAACCTTGACAACCTTTAGATTCCTCATCGTCACTCGGTCTACCCCGTAGTGACCGGCACCCTTCTTGCCTTTGCGAACGCGGCCAGGATACGTACCGGCTGCGGTACCCCCTGGGTGACGGTGAACCTTCTTCACACCGTGCGTTGCTCGCTGACCTGCGTAGTTGTGTCGCTTCATCCATCCGGATGTACCACAACCCTTGCTCGTTCCGGTCACATCGACCGACTTCACTCCCTCGAGGAGCGATACCAGCACCTGCGAGCCAACTGCCAAATCACCAGCTCCTCGCAACTCGCGAACGAACTTCTTGGGCTCGCAATCGGCTTTGGTGGCAACAGCAACACCAGCAGCCTTCAGTTTCTCAGAACGCTTGCTCGAGATCGGAGCGACATGACCACGCTCCGAACGACTCGCCAAACGACGCGGCTTGTCCCCAAATCCCAACTGGACAGCGTCATAACCATCGCGATCTGCGGTCTTGACCTGCAACACATGGCAAGGACCTGCTTCGATGACCGTCACCGGCACAACGCGCCCATCCTGCTCATAAATTTGTGTCATACCGACCTTGCGGCCGAGGATACCTTTTCTCATGGTCAATTTCCGTAATCGCGTGCTTTGAGGGACGCATCGATAACGCCACCTCGAATCGGAGCATGGCCGGACCACCTCAAAGCAGCCCAGAATCGATGGTTACCCACAAGGCTTCCGAAGCATAGGAGGAAACCCGAAGTGGTTGATTGATACGTTAGCGAGATGTCGCCTTGATCTTGATGTCGACACCCGCTGGGAGACTCAACTTATTGAGAGCCTCAATCGTTCGCGCAGTAGCTTGCTTGATGTCGATCAGACGCTTGTGCGTCCTGATTTCAAATTGCTGACGAGCCTTCTTGTCGATGTTCGGTCCAGCCAAGACCGTGTACCGCTCAATACGAGTCGGCAACGGAATGGGACCATGCACCTCGGAGTGCGTGCGCTTGGCCGTTTCCACGATTTCCAAGGCGCTCTGATCCAAGACCGCGTGGTCATACGCTTCCATACGAATTCTGATGACTTCATGCGATCCGGACACGGTGCAGTTCACCCTTCTAAAAAGCTATCTTCAACGCGCAATTCTCTCCGAATCACGCTCCAACAAGCCCCTACGTCGAACGCGGGACGCAAGAAGATAGTGAGGGGCCACTAGGTCGTCAACGGCAAAACAAGGATTTCGGACGCAGAGGACATTTTTTTTGCTTTCATTCTTTGCGCTCGCGTTTGACTTTGCCCAATCCGCAACCTTATGCCTGCAAACTTGAGCCATTTTGCCAACAAAAAAGCGGGATCCCCACTTTTGGGAACCCCGCTTCTGAAATGCAGACTTGCTCTCCTGGCCCCGATCGGAAATTTCTTTCGCTATCGCCTAGCAAGGATCGCTGAACTTATGCCAGCATGGACTAGTCCGTGCTGGAGCTGCTACCGGCGCCGTTGTTGCCGCCGCCACCGCCACCCCCCGAACCGCCAAACGAGGGTTTGCTACCACCCCCTCCGGATGCGCCACCAAATCCAGGGCCTCCTGCGCCTCCGCCACTTCCGCCAATCGCCACCGCAGCCTCGACCTTCATCGGGCCACCTAGCGGCCCAACCGCAGTCTTGTCAGGCTGGGTATTCATCCCAAACCCTGTGAAGTCGTCGAACTCTCGCATCACCACGATTCGCCCCGACTCGGGATCGAACGCCAACGCGTCTCCACCACTCTTCAAGTACGCATCTTTGGCCACTTTCATCTCCAACGGAATCATCCCGTGGATATCGATGACCGTGCACAAGGACTTGCTTTCTCGCTTTTCGAGGTTCTTGATGATCTTGGTAATCGGGTGAATGATTTCCAACGGCACTTCTTTGCCTCCATCCCGATTCGGCAAACCAAAAACATACCCGCGTGTCGCGCTGTCTTTGCGAGGAATCGCAACCGCCATCTTGGAATCGTAATCGGTGACCACCATCTCCGCGCGCGGCGCATTGCTTTCGAAAATACGCTTCTCGCGATCCACCGAGTAAGTCAGGTTGGTTTCACCCAAATAGGCCTCAGCAACCCGCTTGGTTGCAATCGGAGGCGTCGGTGCCGACCACTCGGTTTTTCTCGACGAGGTGCGGCGGTAAGCCGTCACGGTTGCATCCTTCTTGTCCTTGTCCTTCGCTTCTGCTGCAGCCTTGGACGCCTCGATGTCCTTGCGTTCTTTTTCTGCCAAGTCCTGGACTCGCTTCAACGTGCCGGATGCTACATCCAACAAGCTCGAGCGGGGCTGAATCCCTGCTGCTTCGGGGAAGTTGGGGTCGTACATGAGCAAGCGCACGCGATAGCGATAAATGCGATTGGGCTTGGCTTCAAAGTCATAAAAGCGGACCGCTTTGTACTTGGTCGAAGGTAGCTCTTTTGGAGCTTCTGCAGGTGGAACAATGATGCCACCAGCAGACCCTCCGCCCGATCCAGGCATTCCAGTTCCACCGCCGTATCCTGGAGGCGCACCGCTCGAACCACCACCATATCCCGGAGGGGCTCCACCGCCGGATGCACCACCGTTGTACCCCGGAGGTGCCCCACCCCCGCCATATCCTGGAGGGGCTCCACCACCGGCTGCTCCGCCGTTGTATCCCGGAGGTGCTCCACCCCCGCCATACCCTGGAGGTGCACTGCCTGCGCCCGCTCCGGCGCCACCAAAACCAGAAGTTCCAGATTCGCTCTCGGTCGACTCCGACTCCGACGAACCAAACGAGCTTCCACCACCAAAACCAGCGCCGCCGGTCGGCATCGCAGCAATCGTGCTTTGCCCCGTGGTCGGAATCTCTTTGTGCGTTACGAAATCCCGGTAATCCTTGAGCAACAAGGGTGGCACGGGCATGGTTAACGTCGGCGTCGTCCATTCCTTGGCGAGCACTTCTTGATTGCTTCCCAACCAGACGGTTTTCGATAGTTGAGTGATCTTCTCCGAACCCGCATTCGGCAGCGGCTTCCAATCGTCCGCATTCGGTTCTTTCGTTGGATCGTCGGTCACGTCGGCTCGCTCGACTTCAAACCCGACATAGTTGGGGGTATCCCGCCCCGGCATGATCCCGCCACCTGGGCTCAACTTGGTGCGATATTCCTTCTCCATGTCCTGATGGGGAGCCAATCCGACCACGCTAACAAAACCGATGTCGCGCGGTCCGATAACCTTCTTTTTGCCGTCTTTATCCGCAGGAGGATTCAGATTGAGCGTGTGCGATGGAAACCCTCGATCGTAACCCGTCGCCAGGAAACGCTTGGCATCTTTTGCGGGGCTCGGAGCTCCGCCGCCCATTCCTGGAGGACCGCCACCTTCCTGCCCACCATATCCAGGGGGCAAAGAACCACGCCCGCCTTGCTTGCTGTCCTTTTTTTCTTTCTCTTCCTTGACCTTCGCGTCAGGCAGCTTGTCCAAGTAATCGACGAGGTTCGCGTTGGCGTTGCCTACGACGATTGGCCCGAAGTGATAATTCCCTTCGAGCTGCACGGGTGGCAAAATGCTTGGGTCGACGCGATAGCCTGTAACACGCGATCCCGGCTTGGGAATCTCCGGACGGTACAAATCGGTCGGCACCGCTTTGGTCGACTCGATCGACTTCTCGGTGTAGCTCACGTCGATGATGCCCTTGACCCGGGCTTCTTCGTTCTTGATCGCATCCCAGTGATTCTCGCGAATCTGCGTCATCACTTGGCTTGCTTCACTGGAAAGCTTAGCGGGATCTTTCTTGGAATCGAACGACTTGGTGGTCGCCCCCAAATAGATCAACCCAGCCGACAACAACGCGATCAACGCAAACACAAACTTCTCAGCGTGCAAAAGCATGAACTCTTTTGCATCGAAACTCCCTGTTGATTTCGATTTAGGCGCTTTGGCAACCGGCTTTTCGTCCGGTGCCGATGCAGCATTGTCAGCGGCCTTCTTTTTTCCAAACATGGAACATCATCCTTCCGATGGTAACCAAAACACAATGGAAAATGCTTGCTCGCGATCCAAGTCATCTCGACTCAGAATCGCTTTTGGATGTCTTCGTTTACAAATGGAACCGATTCTTGACTGCGGGCAAAAAACAGCCCGCTCGCGCTCAAAACTCTATTCCGGTTGCGTTCCTGCCGGTTGATCGCCCGACGCTCCGCCCTCCGCAGGTGGATTGGCGGGACTGCCTGCCGCAGCTCCACCGCTACCCGTTGCAGCGCCCCCCGTTGCGGGGTCTACCGGCGGGTTCGACTCCCCTTCAACAGGTGCCGACGTTCCCTCCGTGTCGCTCGGCGGTGGTGTGCCCCCCTCAGGCTCCTCCGGCGCGGCATCTCCGGGATTCGCTGGATCGGTTGGCGTTGTTGCAGCACCCGCAGCCCCGTTGGCGTTGGCAGCATTCCCCGCTCCGGCATTCGGATTCGCACCGGCAGCGTTTGCAGGAGCAGCATTCGCGTTCCCAGCACCGTTTGCATTGACGGCTGCTGGTGCACCCGCTGCCGCCCCGTTTGCCGCAGGTGCCGCTGCACCCGGCGTTGCGTTGGTTTTGGTCAAGCTCGCTGGCGGATTGTACAGGTACACCAAACCAAAGATCTCGATGGCAACTTCTCCGGACGAGTCGGCCACCCCGGCCGCAACCGCCCCTCCGGTGGTGCCCCCGCTCTCGGATTCGCCCATCATCCCCGCACCGCCCGCACCGCCAAACGACGGCTTCGCCCCACCGCCAGCCATGGCTCCTCCGCCAGCCCCACCTGCGGCTGCTACGGCAGGAGCCGGATCGGTGTTGTAGCGGACTTGCAATACCTCGAGCATCATTTTGCCGTTACCGCATTCGGTGATCAAACGGCCGATCTGCGTTTCGTCGACCTTGAGGCGCAATCGAATGGGAATCTTTTTGGCTACCGCATTCACTGCGTCATTGGCCGTGGTCAAGTTCATCGCGGTTCGCAATTGAGCCCCGGTCAGCGGCTTGAAGTTGGTGTCGACATATCTGCCGTCGGCTGGATCGACGCGGACCGCGGCGCGCGAGGCCCCCAGATCGCCACCCTTCAAACCGCCTCCACCTCCGTAACCCGCTGGAGCACCACCCGATCCACCTCCAGAATACCCCGAAGGAGGACCACCACCGCCGTATCCAGGCATCCCTCCCATGCCACCCGCCGCAGCAGCGCTTTCATTCAACTTGCCTGCGTCGCGGCTGGCTTTGGATCCCATCCGAATCCATTCGATCTCCTTCACGATCGCTTGAAAGTTCTCTTTGGCATCGGAGTTGGTTTGGGAGATGATGTCCATCAAACCGCGAAGCACCCAGATGTCTTCCTGTGCGTAGTAAATTTCGTGGATCGACGGGGGCTTCACGTTGGAAAACCATGGAAGAACGGCGGTCGCGAGCTCCTTTTGAGAAGCCTCGTCCCAACGCACCAGATCGCGTGCTCCCTCTGGGTTGGCCGCCGCCGTACCGCTCGATCCCCCCATTCCTGGAGGGGCGAACGAACCCGAACCCCCTGGAGGCGCAAAGCCCCCTGCTGGCGCCATCGACGCCGCATCCAACTTGTACTTCCAACTGCTGCCAATACGTGACGCTAACGCTGGAAACTCAGGTGCGATGTATTTGCGATACACATCTCGATCCCGCTCGGTGATCTGATCCAACGGTGCCGCAGGCTTGTCTGGCAATGGAAAAGGAACCAGCTTCTCAAACGGCCGCAACCCATCGAAGATCTCGTGAGTCTTGGCCAAATTGAAGGCATCCCGAGGCCAAGTCAAAAACTCCTTTTGGCGTTCGTACTGAAACTGCCAAGCTTGCTCGACGTCCCGCTTGAGACCATCCAAACGTTTCTCCATCTCGACGTGAGACTTATCGTTCGGTTGCGTGGGAACCTTACCCTTGACTTGGTTGATTTTTCCGAACGAAGACTCCAACGCGCTGATACGCGAGGTAATCGCTTGATCCAAGCTGGTCTTCGTCAAGAAAAAAACCACCGATGCCAAGATCAGAATCAACCCGGTGATGATCCAAAACGAATGCTTCGCAGCTTCGTTCAAATAGCGTTTGAGATCTTCCATGGAAATCCTCGGTCCAGTTTTAGGGTGAGTCCAGTTTCAGGTAGATAAATCGTGGGGTCTTGCTTTTGATCCGTGTCTGACGCAGCCTGCTTTGCTGCGGCGCATCGCTGTTCCATGCAACGACTGCGTGGAAACAGCTTCTAGGCTCGCTATCAGCCTCCCGATTCCGATTCGCCTTCATAGGCTTGCGACGGTGGAGCTTGAGCTGCCGGAGCCGCTACCGCAGGTCCGGTCACGGTTGCCAAATCGCCTGGTTTCCAAGCGAACTGAACGACAAACTCAAAACGCGGGGCTTCAAAATCCGGCGGCACTTCCTTGCCGTCGGCGTCCTTGATCGACTCGCCCGGTGCTGGAGGAGCATTGCCCCCCGTTCCACCTGCCCCAAATCCGGTGCTGGCCCCGGAAACACCGCTTTCCTCTTCCATCGTCCCTGCGCCGCTGGCTCCACCTCCGCCACCCGATCCTCCGAAGCTCGGTTTGCCCGAACCCCCGAACGACGGCTTGCCGCCCGCGGAACCCAATCCCGTTGCGGGCTTGATCCCGCGCTCTTCCAAGATCTTCAGATACTCTGGATTCGCAACGCGATACGCATAGTTCGGTCGGTCATCTTTGTTGCGCAACACCGGCCGACGGATTCCCAAGTCGTACATGGTGACCTCTTTCTTCGTGCCAGGCTTTTCACCGGGCAACTGCACCATGCCGTTCTCGAGGAACTCGATCAAGTAATTGGAGACGTGAGCCGCTCCTTCGTACCCCTTCTTTTCGGTGCCGTTGAAGTAATGGTAGCCCTTCAACTCCACCACCCAACCGGGCCCCGTCGGATCGGGATCTTTGTCCGCCGGCCGCTTGATCTTCGCAAATCCCGCTTGCTCGCGGTTACGCAGTTCTTCCAAGTAATTCTGCTTCAAATCGGCCTTGTACCAGCCGGCCAAGTTATCCATGTAGACTTGCTCCACGCTGGTGATGTGGAAGTCCATCCGATTCTTGTAGGGCAACTCCGCTGGGGTTTTCTCCATCAACTCCGGATTGCGATTGAGCGAAGCTTCGATGGCTTCGTACAACTCCAAGCACATCAACCGGCGCTGCGCCCCTTTGCTTACCTCATTGCCCACGCTCTTGTAGAGGTTCAGCCCGTCCTTGAGTTTGCTGTCCTTGGCAAACTCATCGCTCGACGTCTTTTCCGCCGTTGACACCGAGGACTCCGCGCTCGACCAAATGTCCGGCCGCACGGGTCGGTACGCCTGCCCCAGCATCGCATGGTGCGATACCATCCCAACCAACAACAATGACAACGCCCCGACTGCCCACGGCTTCTTCATCCGCACCACGCGATCCAACACGATGTCGCGCGGAAGCAGGTTCGTTCGCATCGGTCCGCGATTGAGCAACTGCATGCACAGCCCATACACGACGCCGAACGCAGGCGAGTTCTCCTTGAACGGTTGCGAGCCCAACACCTCGGCCCCCGACAGCGTCGGAAACTTGTCGTACAGCTCGACGTCCATTCCCAAGTTTTTGTTCAAAAACTGCAATAAACCCGGCATTTTCGCCGTGTTTCCCATCACCAACATGCCGTCCAACTCGGCCTTTTTGTTGAGCGATTTGAAGAAGCTCAACGAACGTTGGATCTCGGTGACCATATCGTTGAAGACCGGTCGCATGGCTTGGAAAACCAACTTCGGATCGTCCGCTTGCATCGCGTTTCGCTTCAAGTGCTCCGCTTTGGCAAACGTCAACTTCAAGTCCTTGGTCAACTGGCGCGTGAAGTGATTTCCACCGATCGGAACGCTCCGTTGCCAAACTCGGAAACCATTGGTAACGATCAAATCGCTCGCATCGGTACCGATCGACAGCAACACCGTGCTCTTCGGAGGATGCTCCGGATCAAACGAATCGTTGGCCAAACGGTCTGCAAACCGCTCGTAGGCGATCAAGTTGTAGAGGCCGATCGGCGCCAATTGCACCAAGTCGATGTCCATCCCCTTGTCTCGGAAGGGCTTGAGCGCGCGAAACACCGCCTCTTTCTTCATCGCAAAGAGCCCGACTTCGCTCTCCAGCGCGTACCCATCCTCGATCTGGGCTCCTTCCATCTGCTGGAAGTCCCAAATCACGTCGTTCAGATCGAACGGGATCTGTTGCTTGGCTTCATACTTGACGATGTCAGCGATCTTCTTGACTTCCACCGGGGGGGGCTTGAAGAACTTTGCCAACCCGCTTTGCCCCGGGACGCTCACCGCAATCTTGATGTTGCCCTTGAGGTCGTTGCGCGAAATGAACTGCGACAGCGCATCGGAAACCAATGCCTCAGGCTCGGCTTCAGGCTGCGATAGGATCTTCGGATACTCAACGAAATCAAAGGTATCCGTAACAATTTGATCCCCTTCGAGATGGCAGCGCAACGCCTTCAACGAGCTTTGCCCGATCTCGATTCCCCACACGTGCTGCGGTTTCTTAGCCATCGTGCGATTGACTCCCAATGCTCTTCCAAAGTGCCTCTGTACCATCAATGCGGCCGGCCAGGTGTATGGACACCAAGTCGTGAACAGTCTCCGAAACCCCGTCTTTTGCTGGGCCTGGAGTCCTCGACACGCCCGAATCGTTCGGGCGACCGACCTACCACCGCAGACTCGCTCAAAGCAGGTTCAATCTCCCCACATGCGTTGCAATCCTGGGGATGGATCGCGCATCGAACCACCCCTGTCGGATTCCGCAACCCGCGCCGCTCGGTATCGAAACGCCCGAAACACACGCAAAACTGCAGTCCCGACCCCGATCGAAGAGCAATCGCTCGACGATCACTATGCAACGTTAAGCATCGGAGCCAACCTCAAGACAAGCCGAATGGGAGCGCACAAAATCCCCCCTTGCGGAGAACTTCGACGCTCATCTTCTATGGTATCGCGACCCTACCACCCATGTCAAAATTTTAGACCGCACGGTGCAAAAATCGTTGAAAATAAATTGCAACTGTCCGTGCGTGCGAGCCGTGTCCCCCAGCCCCTCTTCGCCAAACTTTGCCCACCCAACCCGACAGCCGATCGCCGGACCTCTCGGGAGACTTCCCCTCGAAAACGTGCGAATCCGCATGCTCCCACTGGGATTCTCGCGCACAGGGCCTCTACAATCAAAGCATGCTCGTTCGAATCCAGCACACCGTTCGAATCCAGTACAATCGGCACCTATTCCATGCTGCGCCGCCCTCATTTCGCGACTCGCTCTCGTTCAAGGAAGCTACGAATGCATGACCGAAGTCCCCGTTCGCGCTTGTCTTCCCACGCCGCGCCATCCGTCCGGCATTGGCTCAGTTGCTGGCTCGTCGCAGCCTTGGGTGTTCATTCCGCCGCACAATCCCCATCGACATCCCCCGCTCCACTCGCCGCGCCAACCTCCTCCGCCAGCGAAATCGCCGCGACCAACGACGATATTGCCCAGTGGATCGAACGCTTGGGGGCCGAAAACTACTCCGATCGTCTCCAAGCCCAAAGCGAACTGGAACGCATCGGCGTCCGCGCGCTCGATCAATTGCATCAAGCCTGCTTTCACGCGGACCCGCAGATCGCCAGCCAAGCTCGCTTCATGGTCCAAAGCAACCAATTCAATTGGGCATGGGATTCCGACCGCTTCAACGTACGACGGATCCTACAAAACTACTCCAACGCCGAACTCCACGACAAAACCGTCTTTATCGACACTCTGTTTCGCCTGGAAAACGACGAAGGGATCGCTCCCCTGTGCCGATTGGTCCGCTACGAACCCCAAGGCTGCCTCGCCAAGCACGCCGCGCTGCGCTTGATGCTGAGCAAACCCCAGTTCGGCCAGTCTACCGACGAACGCAACAAAATGATCTACGAATTGCTCGAGGGTGCAAACAGCGCCGCCGGACAATGGGTCCAACTCGCCACCCAGCCCCCCGCAGAGGCGTTCCCCATCGATCGCTGGGAAAGCTGGATCGATGCGGAAAAGCAATTGCTTCTGAACCATTCGATGGACACGAGCATCGGCGTCATCACCGCCCTGCGTCGCTGGGTGGCCGAAAAAGCCGGGGCCTTCCCAGCCCTGCGCGAACGGGCACTGAGCATCGGTCGTTCGATCCAAACTCCATTCCTCGACATTGCGGATCCTGTGTCCGCGAACGCCATCGTCGCCGAAGCCCGCTACCTGCGGTCTCCGTTTAACATGCCCCCCCTCGAGTTCGCCACGTGGGCCAACTCAGCCCACCTCCCTGAGCTCGTCCAAGAACAACACGCTAAACTCGATCCCGTGGCCGCCCTCACCAACGCCAACTACTCGTACTTGCTCGCAGAAAGCCTCCTCGTCCAAGGCTTTCCCGAGCGTGCCGAAGCTGCCGCCGAACTCGCCTCCCAACGCATCCCGCTCCAAGCCGACGGTACCCGCCGCACCGATGGCGACAAACGCCCTAGCAACCCTTTGCTGGACTCGATCGTTTTTCGCAGCTCCTCCGCCTCGCTCGAACGCTCCTCGATCGCCAATGAACTCATCCAACGCGGACGCTTTGACTGGGCTGAACGCGAACTGCGTATCGCGCTCAAAGGTCACGAAGACTCTCCCGAAGTATTCCCCGTCACCCTGGGACTCTCCCAACTCTCCGACCTTCTCCACGAACAAGACCGGGACGAAGAAGCTGCCAAAGTTCTCAAGCCCTTCACCGATCGCTACGAATCCGAACCCCTCTTCAAAAACCAAGTCGCGGACCAATTCGGCCAAGCCCTGCCTTCCAACCACTACCTCTATCTGGGCGATCATTACGCTCGCCAAAACGAACCGGAAAAGGCTCGAGAAAGCTACTTCAAGTCCATCGAATTGAGCAACGAAAATGTCGATGCGCTGATCGGTCTGTTCCAACTCCCCGAAAACGACGAACAACGCTCCAAACGGATCGCGCTCCAAGACCGCGTTATCTCCGAACTCCGATCGGAAATCGATTCCATGGAACGGGAACTGCGCCACGTGAACGCCAGACTGCTCGATACCGAACAGAACTCCCTGGCCAACTCCATGAACACCCTCGCATGGCTGCTCACGCAAACCCGCACGCGCCCAGAAGAAGCCCTCTTTCTCAGCCGAAAAGCCTGCTCGCTATCTCCGAAAGCCGCCTACTTCGATACGCTCGCCCACTGCTACAACACCCTGGGCAACGTCGAGGATGCGATCAAGTACCAACGCCGCGCGGTCGAACTGGAGCCCTTCAAACCGTCCCTCAATAAAGCGCTCAAGAAGTTCGAAGGCCAAGCCCAAGAAGCCACCAAACAGCAGTGATATTCGCCGGCGAGCAACTGCGGAATACCTCAACGCAGTTGCAGCCCACTCGCGCTTCGCAATCGGTCTCGCTGGCCGTTACTCGTTCGGATCGCTACCGAGCAACCGAATCGAATTGCCCCCTTCGGACGTCAACAACCCAGCCGAACGGTACACGTCCAACTTGTCGCGCGTATCGGCAATATCGAGATTGCGCATCGTCAATTGCCCGATGCGATCGGTCGGCGTGAACTCGCCCTGACCGCTCTCCATCGTCAATCGCTCCGGCTTGTAGGTCAAATTCGGACTTTGCGTATCGAGGATCGAATAGTCATTGCCACGTCGCAACTCGAGGACGACCGTCCCAGTCACCGCCCGCGCGACCCATCGCTGCAACGTATCGCGCAACATCAAGGACTGGGAGTCAAACCAGCGCCCTTCATAGAGCAAACGGCCCAGCCGACGCCCCATGTCGCGGTACTGCTCGATCGTTCCTTCATTGTGAATTCCCGATACCAAACGCTCGTACGCAATGTAGAGCAACGCCATACCTGGAGCTTCGTAAATGCCCCGGCTCTTGGCCTCGATGATTCGATTCTCAATCTGATCGGACATCCCCAAACCATGCCGCCCGCCGATCGCGTTCGCTTCCAAAACCAAATCGACCTTGGACGCAAACGTTCGCTGATTGAGCGACACCGGAACGCCATGCTCAAACGTCACCGTAACCGTCTCGGGAACAATCGCGCAATCGTTCTTCCAAAACGGAACACCCATGATCGGATCCACGATCTTGATGCCGGTATCGAGCCGTTCTAGATCCTTGGCTTCGTGCGTCGCGCCCCAGATATTGGAATCCGTGGAGTACGCCTTCTCTTTGCTCATGCGGTAACCCAACCCCGCTTTATCGAGCAACTCCGACATTTCCTTGCGACCACCCAACTCGCGGTTGAATTGCTCATCCAACCAAGGCTTGTAAACCTGCAGCTCCGGGTTGGCCAACAATCCGTAGCGATAAAACCGCTCGATGTCGTTCCCTTTGTACGTGCTCCCATCCCCCCAAATGTTCACCCCATCCGCCTTCATGGCCTGCACCAACATGGTGCCAGTGACTGCGCGGCCAATCGGGGTGGTATTGAAGTAAGGCACCCCGGCGGTCGTGATGTGAAACGCCCCGCATTGCAATGCGGACAAACCTTCATGCACCAACTGCTCGCGGCAATCCACCAGCCTCGCAACCTCGGCACCGCACTCCAAAGCCCGCTTCGGAATGTCGTCGTAATTGGCTTCGTCAGGCTGCCCAAGATTCGCGGTGTAGCAATAGGGAATCGCCCCCTTTTGTCGCATCCAATAAATCGCGGCACTCGTATCGAGCCCCCCAGAAAAGGCGATGCCAACGCGCTGCCCCACCGGCAGCGATTGCAAAATCTTGGACATGCGTGTGTCGTCTCCTTCGGGATCGTTCGCTGTGGCGTGAATCTCTATCGCCGCCCTAGTTTACTCGCTCAAGCCGTTTGTCCCAGTCCCATGCGCAGGTCGCAGCGCACAAAACCGCCATGCCCCACGCCATCCCGGGCACATACACCTATTGTCGATACAACAGCAAAATTAGTGCCCTGGAAACGGACGATGCAACGGCCGCCCGGAAAACGCCCCTTCACCGATCGACAACGCACTGGCAATCATCGCTATGGCTTGCTCGGCAAGCGAGTCGTCATCGCAATACACATGCGCGAACTCATCTCCAACTTGAACGACCTCCCCGAGCCGCTTGAGCACGCGCAATCCGACCGATGGGTCGATCGCTTCCCCTGCCACCTTGCGTCCCCCTCGCATCGCAATCACGGCTTGCCCAACCTTCTGACCATCGATTCCGTGCAACCGCCCTGACTGCTTCACCACCACCGGGCGAACTCGCCCCAGACGCAATGGCAACTCCAAATCACCTCCTTGCAAAGCAACCATCTCCCCAAAGCGTTCCCTCGCTCGACCGCTATCCAAATGCGCCTCCAGCGTGCTCCAGGCCTCCTGCCGCGAGCCCGCTCTCCCAGTCGCCAACAGCGGCGGCACACACAACTCCAACGTCAATGTGCGTACCTCGTGCGGACCTCCTCCCTCCAACACCTCCAACGACTCGATGACTTCGTTCGCGTTGCCGACCATCTCCCCCAATGGCTGATCCATGTCGGTGATCAAGGCCATCGTTCGCACCCCCGCTCGCTGCCCGTTGGCCATCAACGATTCTGCCAACGCCTCGGATTGCTCCTCCCGCTCCAAGAACGCGCCGCTGCCGCACTTCACATCCAACACCAACGCATCCAAGGTCTCGGCAATCTTCTTGGACATGATGCTGGCCGTGATCAACGCAATCGATGGCACCGTCCCCGTCACATCGCGCAACGCATACAACTTCTTGTCCGCCGGCACCAACCGCTCGGTCGCCCCGGTGATAAAGCACCCCAACTCAGACAACTGCTTCTCGGACTCCTCTTCCGTCAAGTTGCAGCGATATCCGGGAATCGCTTCGAGCTTGTCCAACGTCCCGCCCGTGATCCCCAACCCTCGACCGCTGATCATGGGAACATCCAAATCGCAACACGCCAGCAATGGCGCCAAGATCAGACTGGTCTTGTCCCCCAATCCCCCTGTCGAGTGCTTATCCACGCGTGGCCGATCGCTCACCCGGCGCAATCGCACTCCCGTGCGAATCATGGCATCCGTCAAATCGGATATCTCGCGAGGCTCCATCCCTTGGCAAAAGATCGCCATCGCCAACGCCGCCATCTGATAATCCGGGATCGTTCCTCGGGCATACCCGGATATCATGAACTCGATTTCCTCGGTGCTCAGCTCCCCTCGGTCCCTCTTTTTGGAAATCACCACCGCTGGAATCATATCGCCCTCATTCCCCTTGCCGTCATTCCCGTTGCTCTCGAGCCGCCCAAGTCCTTCAAGCCCCTCGACTTAATTCAGGGCTTCTTGACGCCATGGACCAAAAACTACCATAGTGCGTCGGCGGTGCATATGCGTCCACACCACCACCATCTACCATGAAGCACAGGAGCCTGCTCGACCTGATCCCGTGCATGCCCACCTCCATCCACCCGCAATCGGCCCCTACGACGCCACCCATGATGACGACCACCAACCGCCTCCCAAGCCCAATCCCACTTCGCTCTCCCTCCTCGACTACGGAGCCTCGTTTCGGCAAAGCGATGCGAGCAGTGCTCGGCTTTGGCCTAGCCCTCGCGTTTGCAATAGCCGTGGTCCCGAATGCCGCTTCGGCGGACGACAACGACTTGAACATGATCGCCCGCAGCCATGCCAAGAGTCTCTCGATCGCCTTCCAAAACGCATCCAACAAAGCCATGAAGTCGGTGGTCACCGTCCTCGCGAAACGGTCCGATGTCAGCGACACACTCGATGAACTCGATTTGCTCGACAGCAATTCCGCTCGCAACTACAACATCGGATCGGGGGTCATCCTCAACGCTTCGGGACTATGCGTCACCAATAACCACGTCATCGAAGGGACCAAAGGCATTCGAGTCCGCATGGCCGATGGACGCGAACTGACCGGCACCGACCTGAAAGCCGATCCGTCCAGCGACCTAGCGATCTTTCGCATCCAATCCGATTCCCCGTTGCCTTTCGCAACCCTCGGCAATTCCGATCGACTCGGCATCGGCGACTGGGTCATCGCCATCGGCAGCCCCTTTGCCCTCGAGCAAACGGTCAGCGTCGGCATCATCAGCTCCAAAGGCCGGGCCTTAAACCGCAGTGTCGAAGGCCAAATGCTCCAAACCGATGCGGCCATCAATCCAGGCAACTCCGGCGGCGCCCTCATCGACCTGGACGGCGAACTGGTCGGCATCAACACGGCCATCATGACCACGAGCGGTTCGTTCCAAGGAGTCGGCTTCGCCATTCCCAGCAGCCGCGTTCGCTGGATCACCAACGAACTCTCGGAGTTCGGCAAGGTCCGGCGCGCCAAAGTCGGATTGCGTGTCGAGCGCTTGACGCAGTCCTTCGCCGACGAGCTGAAGATCCCCGTGCGCGGCGGCGTCCTGGTTTCTCGCATCACCCCCGATGGTCCAGGCCAAAAAGCCGGCCTCGAACTCGACGACGTCATCTTGGAAATCGCCCAGCAAAAGGTCTTCACTCCAGAAGACTTCCGCAGCATCGTCGAACAACTCCCAGCGGATAAGTCGTATCCGGTCCTCATCCTCCGAGATGGAAAACAACTCTCCCTTGAAATCGCTCCCGTCATCACGGAGTGATCGGGATCTCTCGGGGCGCACAACGCATCCCACCACCGCTAACCGATTAAACCGATCCGCCTGACGACAATGCATTCCAGCGCGGTTCGATGATGCGCAACATCGACGCATGCAGCTCGCCATTGCTCGCGCACACGCTGCTCGCTTGACCCAATGGCAACACTCTTCCCGCGCAATCGGTGATCTCGCCGCCCGCCTCGCGCAACAAGACTTGTCCCGCTGCATAATCCCACGGACTCAGTCGGTACTCAAAAAAACCGTCGAACCAGCCGCACGCCAAATAGGCCAAATCCAATGCAGCTGCACCGCACCGGCGAATGCCATGGATCTCGTTGCCAAACAGTTCGCCGATCGTGCCTAAGGTGGCTTGCATCATCGGTCCGCGATCGTAGTAAAACCCGCACCCGATCATGGCTTGGGACAATGCGCTCGCCTCGCTCACCCGGACCGGAGCTCCGTTGTACCAGACCCCTTGCCCGCGCACTCCGACATACCAGTCGCCGTGCGCCGGATCGCAGACCACTCCGACTTCCCCGACGCCGCTGCGATAGTAGCCGATCGACACGGCAAAGTGTGGCATGCCGTGCAAGTAATTGTTGGTGCCATCCAGCGGATCAATGATCCAAACGTCGCTCGCATCCGCCCGATCCCGATGCGTTTCTTCACTCACGATGGCGTGCTGCGGATAGTGCCGCTTGATGCAGTCCACAATCGCTGTTTCCGCCGCCAAATCTGCGGCGCTCACAAAGTTCGCCACCCCCTTGGTTTGAATCGCAACTTGTTTGCGAAAGTACCCCAACAAGGCATCCGCGCCCAGTTGCGCGGCCTCCATCGCAACGCGGGCAGGCGCTCCCTCAATTCGCTTCAACGATTCCAGACGATGCTTTTCCAACGCTTCTCTCATCGCCATCTCCTGCAATCGTTTTCAACGGACAGCAACCGCGACCTAGAGACCTCACGCATGTTGCCGATAACGCATGTACCACAACAACCCCACCAACGTCTTGGCATCCAAGATCTGATGGTCCCGCAGCAATCGGTCGACCTCCGACCACGAAACGATGCGGTTGTCGATCTGTTCGCCAAGCTCTCGCGCGGTGTCTCCCTGCGTCAAGTCGCTCGCGACATAGAGGTGCATCCTCTCATCCAAAATGCCCGGTGACATGACGAAAGTATGCAACGGCTCCATCCGCCCAGCCAGATAGCCCGTCTCCTGCTGCAATTCCAAATGGGCCATGCGATCCGGTGGCAATCCTTGATCGAGTGTCCCCGCGGGCAATTCCAAATGCCATCGATCGATGGCGGAGCGATACGTGTGGATCAAGCAAATGTGCGATGCATCCACCAAGGGCAAAATCACCACAGCCCCGGGATGGCGAACGATGTGGCGTTCCAACGACTGACCGTCGGGCAAAGACTCCGTCACCGATTCCACATCGAAACGCTTCGCTCGAAACAACAGCCTGCCCTTGGGCATACACCGATCCTCATGTACGTGGTACAAGCCATTCCGTGAACGCTGGTCGATCGGTTGCCGCAGAACGATGCTCTAACCGATGCGACGCTGGTCCAACCCCTCCGACGCATCGATCGCATCGTCGCTGATGCTCGCGGAGCGATACTGCATCATGAACGCGTCTTCGGTGGAGTCTTCGTAAAAGTTCCGCAGCACACCCGTGGCTTTGAAACCCAAACTGCGGAAGAACAACTGCGCGGGCAAATTGGTTTCGCGAACCTCCAAGACAATGCGATTGCGACGCTGGTACGCGAGCTTTGCAACCAACTTTTCCATCATGGTTCGCCCGACCGACTGACGCCGGAAATCGGGATGCACTGCAAATGACAAGACATGGATGCGAGTTCGATGCAGCTCATAGATCATGAAGCCGACCACTTGCTCGGCCTGCTCGGCCACCATTCCAATGCAATCGCGCTGTCGCAAACAACGCAAGAACTCATCTTCCGTCCATGGGAACTCGAAGCTCGCCGCTTCGATACCGAGCACGCAAGGCATATCGCGGCGAATCATCCAACGAATATGAACGCATGATTTTGTGCTGAACGATTTCGACATCCTTGCGGTTCCTTCCCGTTCGTTCGCGAGCCCATCGCCTCGCCCGCGCGAGCCCTCGTGGCAACCGATGCACAGACCTATCCAGGCAAGATCCGGCTCGGCATTCCAGTCGCAGTCATACGTGTCCATCCTTGACTCGCCGACCGCTGCGAGGGGCAACCTTACCATATGCGATCGGGAGAGACCAAGACGGAAACATGCAAGATTCCCGACCGGCGTGCTAGCATACCAAAACCGTCGCCATGCCCATAGTGACTCACGCTGCCGCGATGCCGAAATCACCTCGCAATCAGCCTCGAGGTTCTTACTGCGTTACTTGCCGTGCAACGAGCAACTACCGTCTTCGCATTGTCGTCCGGCGATCCGATAACGCCGCTTGGCCACTTGCCGATACATCCAATTCCAAAGGGGCATGGCTCCCGGAAAATGCAACGCCGGAGCCAATGGCCACAAGATGGGCAAACGTCTCGACAAATACTTGAGCGCCGACGCCCCGCCGTAACGCGCCCCATCGGGTGCGATCACCCACATCTGCTCCATCAACTGCTCAAAGCTCAAGTCGGGGAACGCGTTCGCGACCCATGGTTCATGAAGCGACACATATCGCAGCCGGTTCCGCCCATCCAAACGCCGCAAATGCGAGATCTGCTGGCGGCAAAAATTGCATTGGCCATCGAACAAGACGACGTCCTGGGGCGATGGGTCGCCCTGAGGCAATGGCTCCACGTGCGCGACTTCGCCCTCTCGACGATCAGCGAGCGTCGCGCTGCGGACGTTGGTCTCCATGGGAACTGACTCGAGGTTCGATCGCATGCGTTGATTGCTGGGCTCAGACTCGTTGGCATCGGACGGTTTCCGCGACGCCAAGCGCCGCTGCCGAGGCCCAACAGGTTCGAAAAGGATCCATTCGCATCCCGTACGCGAACCTCTTTATTCTAACCGCATCCTTGTTCCTGCGCGAACAAATTTCGCCACGTAACCGCAATCGAGCATCCTCCCGGAGCGGTCCAACAATCCCGCTTGCTGCGTTTGGTACTGTACCGATCCCATGCTTCCGTCCACTTCTTCCAACACCATCTTCAACTCTTTGAACGAGACGTCGGGACTGTGCCCGGTCAACACCATGCCAATCGCCCCTTCCGACAGCAATTGCCAACACTCCTCCACCAATGGAACCAGGTCGCGATGAATCTCCCACGCCTGCCCCTTGGTGCCATGCCCATAGCTCGGCGGGTCCAACACAATCAAGTCGTATGCTTGACCGCGACGCAACTCTCTGGAGACATACTTCCGGGCATCCTCCACAATCCAGCGGATCGGCCGCGATTCCAACCCGGACAGCTTGGCATTCTCTCGCCCCCACTGAACCGCACTGCTCATCGCATCCACATGCGTCACATGAGCTCCCATCTTGGCCAACGCCAGCGTCGTTGCACCCGTGTAGGCAAACAAATGCAGAACCCGAGGCGGATCGGAGACGTTCCCCTCTGCAGGTTGCGCGAGCAGCCTGGCGCTCATTCGCTCCGCAATCCACGGCCACGTGTTCCAGTGCTCGGGGAACAAGCCGATTTGACCAGACGATTGCGGCCGCAATCGAAACACCATCCCCCCGATCGCGCAATCCCAGAAATCGATACAGCTCCCCGACTCCTCGCGGTTTTTGGAGAAAGTCCAAGGTGTTGGCGAGCCAGAGTTCAATCGCGAACTATGGTAAATTAGCCCGGCTGATACCCACAAATCGGACTGCGCAGGCTCGCATTCGGCAGCAGGGCAGGGCCGGTCAACAACCATGTCGCCGAACCGTTCCAGCTTCCGCCCGTTTCCAAAGTCGATTAACTCATAACCAGTAGAACTGATAGCCATCCACTCTCCAGATGCCGGCGGGTCGATCCAACGCGCGCACTGAGCCTGCAACCCTTGAGGAATTGAGGCAATCGCCGTATCATGCGACCCGTTGAAATGAACTTTCAATCCACACGCGTTTCAACACTATCATAACTCCAAAGCACGAATTCTGATGCGGCACGTACTTTCCGCGATCGTCCAAAACGTCCCCGGTGTGCTGGCGCACATCTCTGGCATGCTCGCTTCCCGAGGCTACAACATCGACTCGCTCGCGGTCGGCGAGACCGAGAACGTCGGACTCTCCCGCATGACCTTTGTCGTTCGCGGCGACGATCGTGTTCTCGAACAAGTCCGCAAGCAGCTCGAAAAAATTGTCACGGTCGTTTCCGTTCAAGACATCAGCTCCAACGACTATGTCGAACGCGATTTGATGTTGATCAAGGTCCGAGCCCATACCGGCGCATTGCGCAGCGAAATCCGCGAGTTGGTGGATATCTTCCGAGCGCGCGTCGTCGACGTTGGCCCCGAAGAGCTGATGATCGAAATCTCGGGACGCGAAAGCAAAGTACAAGCCTTCATCGAACGTATGCGCCCGTACGGAATCACCGAGTTGGTTCGCACCGGCCGTATCGCCATGATCCGCGGCAGCAACCCGAACACCGTCAGCGATCCCGACGAAGTGCACGCCGCCCGCAACGGCTAAGCACTCATCCTCGAACGTTGTATTCCGCCATCCGCCGTCACCACTCCGAGATGGCCTCCCGAACTCAACCGCAGCCGACCCGACGCTGCCACCAATCCGCGGCGGATCGCTTCGCTTCACCACCGCTCCCGTTCCACCCTTCCCGTCCTAAACCCTTTCTCCACACCCTCTCACAAAAGCCTGTCCCTCATGCCAGCTACGATCTATTACGACAACGACGCCGACCTGTCGCATCTCAAGGACAAGACCATCGCGATTTTGGGATACGGCTCCCAAGGCCACGCGCAAGCACAAAACCTTCGCGATAGCGGTTGCAAAGTCATCATCGGCCAACGCCCCGGTTCCAAGAACTACGACCTGGCTGTCAGCCATGGATTCCAGCCGATGGAAATCGATGCAGCCAGCAAACAAGCCGACATCATCAACGTCTTGCTGCCAGACGAAGTCCAGGGCGATTTGTTCCGTACCCACATCAAGCCCAACCTCTCGCCAGGCAATGTCTTGATGTGCTCCCACGGCTTCAACTTGCACTTCGGCCAAATCGAACCACCCAAAGGCGTCGACACCTTGCTCGTCGCCCCCAAAGGACCCGGTCACCTCGTCCGCAGCGAATACACCAAAGGCGGCGGTGTCCCATGCTTGATCGCCCTCGGCCCGGGCGCTAGCGAAACCACGAAGAAGATCGGTCTCGCCTACGCCAAAGGCATCGGCGGCACCCGAGGTGGCGTCATCGAAACCACCATCGCCGAAGAAACCGAAACGGATTTGTTCGGAGAACAAGTCGTTCTTTGCGGCGGGGTCAGCGAATTGGTCAAGGCTGGCTTCGAAACCTTGGTCGAAGCCGGATACCAACCCGAAATGGCCTACTTTGAATGCATGCACGAACTCAAGCTCATCGTGGACCTGCTCTACCAAGGCGGTCTGAACTACATGCGCTACAGCATCTCGAACACCGCTGAGTTCGGCGACTACACCCGCGGCCCACGGATCATCACGCCGGAAACCAAAGCGGAAATGAAGAAGATCCTCCGCGAAATCCAAACCGGACAGTTCGCCCGCGAATGGATCCTCGAGAACAAAGCCGGCGCTCCAGCCTTCAAGGCATCGCGACGCTTGGAACGCAAACACCCGATCGAACAAGTCGGTCAACGCTTGCGCGGTCTGATGAAGTGGATCGATGCCAAGGTAGTCGACTAACCCGACTTGTCTTCGCGGCGATTTCCGCCGCCAACAGTCAGGCATTCAACGAAACTGGACGCCGACTCGATGTTTGTTGGTGCATCGAATCGGCGTCCGTTCGTTGATTCTTCAAGCGAGGTTGGGCAGAACCATCTCGCATGGCAGACGAACCGCTAAGCAGCTCGCCGCTGAACGGAATTCCTGTTCACTTCGGCCGGACTCGGCAAAGAATGCTGCATGCTGGTGTCGGGCGATGCCTCAAGCTCGAGTTCGGTCCGAAGGATCTTGATGTTCGGTGGCGCTTCCACCCCGATGCGAACTTTGTCCCCATTGACGCGAACGATGGTCAAGACAATGTCTTCACCCAAGTACACGCGCTCCGATTCTCGACGCGACAGTATCAACATGACTGAGATTCCATTCCCACGAATGCAATGAATGCTTGATGTTCAACACGAGGCACGCAATCGGCCTCAACCTTCAACGACTCAAAACCTCGTCCTCAACTAGGCCGTGGGAAGAACCAAATCCTTCACACACCGTGTTGCAGAACGCTGTCCCTTGGAGTCATAAAACAGGACCCTGGCAGTCTCGATGTCAAAGACCGCAGTCAATCGAATGCTGCGAGGGCCATGCAAACAGTAAAAAATCCCGCAGGGGTTCCCCTGCTTACGCAATAGTTTTTCGGTCAACGGGAAAGCGTTTGGAAGCAACTGATGCATGTTGCAAAGTTCCTCCAAAACGACCGCCCGAATATCGTTCATGTATGGCAATTCGACTCACCTATGCTGTAGCGTAAACTTCCACAATCCAGGTGCGATGGTTCCCCGAGAGCCTGCATCGAAATTCCCCATCACCGATTGCACGCCCGGCGCAGAAAGCTCTGCGGCAATGCACGGCTAGCGGGGTTCGACCAAACCCCTTGGCCCTCTCCGGCCAAACCCTTCGCACTCCCGAAACGCTCGCTTCCGCCAAGGACTTGCGATGCTTCCAAGCTGAATGGATTGGAACTGGAAAAGATTGCCGACTAGGCAAGACAATCTATCGGAAATCCGCGCCAAAAATTTAGCCAGAACTTGACACGGTTGGTCAACTTGGTGCTTTCCCCCTAGCCATGTTCGCAAGGTCAACCCAACCCGAATCTTCGGCATCGTTCGAGATTGGCTACAGTTGCCGCGCGACCAAGCATCTAGCGCGTCAATCTGGGACGCAACCACACCACATCCGTCCCGACCTTCAACTCCGACGCGCTAGAGATCACCAGCCGAATTTTCTTTCCCGGCTGCAACGTTACGTCCACCTCCAACGATTCGTCGCTGCTGTTCATCGCTTTCTCCAACACGCGCACGTCATCCTGCCAGACCTCGATGTTCAACTCCGAGCGTTGTGCTCCGCGATCGCGTCTTTCCAACGTGCTCTGAAACCGCTGAAACCCATCCGGCACTCGGAAGGAATAGCTGCCGGGCGAAGGAAATCGCAAATCCTTGCCAACTCCATCGCTCGTTTCCATCCTGGGCATCAGAGAACGCTCCAGCAATCGATTCTCTAGCTTCCAATCGGTTCGCTTTTCCACCTTCGCATCCAATGCCTCGATCTCCGAAAGCCATCGGACGTTGGCGCTACCATAATCGAGGACGGCGATTTGGTCGGCGCTCAGTTGCACTTTGCCCCCTGCAGTGGTCAACGCTGTGACCACTCCATCCTTGAGCGAAAACGAGTCCGCTTGGACCACGCCACCCCGGATCAATCGAAGTGCCACGGTCGGTTTAGCGCGATCGACAGGCTTTCGAAACCAAAGCAGTCCCACCAGTTTCTCGTATGCCACGTCGACGACTTGGCCTTCCAAATCAAACACCACAGCATCGGGCTTGATCTCGCGGATGATGCCTTGGACCCGATCGACGGTATTGCCCGGTCGCAACACGATCAGCGCATCGCTTTCGCTGGGCTCCACCAGTGCGCTTTCCCATGCCTTGAGCAATTCCCCGCTGAGCGGCCGCATCTGCAACGACTTGACCACCCCTGAACCGATCTCCATCGGTTTTCCTTGCACATCGGAAAAGGTCCACGCCTGCTCTTTGCCCACAATGGATTTGCCCAACAACGTCGTCCCATCGCTCCAACGCAACACCATCTGACTGGCGTCGTCGACCTGCGAAGTGGCCAATTCCACACGCAGCAGTTCGCTGGCAGCCCGCGTTGTAGCACCCGTGGGAGTCTGCCATACGACCGACTTTTCATCCGCGCTCACCAGCGATCCAACCGACTCTTGATTGGATGTGTCCAAGATTCGAACTTGAGGCAGTTTACGCTCGCTAGATCGATTGTCTTGACCAAACGCCATGGGCGTCACGATGCCGAGCATCAATGCCCAACACACCAACCAAGAGCTTCTCAACGCGAACCAACCTCGACGTTGCGAGCGTTGCCGGGAATGCTTGATCATGCCGATCGCTTTCTAATTCCATCAAGTGGCGCATTTCGACCCTGCGACGGATCGAACAGAAACGCTATTGTGACGCAAGCCGCGATGACAAGCTAGCCGACGCATCCTTGCCTTGTCCTTCCGATCAAACATCCCAGCGAAAAACAGGGCGGACATCTTCAAGGTGAGCCGCATGGCGCGAGCCGCGGGCCCCTTGGCCTGGGAGCCTAATCCATGCTTCCGTGCAAGGCCCACTGCCCGCTGCGAATATCCCGATAGATCCACCACCAATCGCCGGTCTCCAGAACGATGCGATAGTAATCGCGTCGCTGCGTCGGTCCGAGCCACCATCCGCTCTCAATCCGCTCCGGCCCGCATGCTTGCGCCACCCGCCACTGCATGCCTTGACACTCGACCCATTCGAGCTCTCCATCGGCCCCCAGTTTCACCTCGATCGGGAGCGGCGACTCGAGCAATCGGGTCGGGCGAGAGAGAAACGCATCGGCACGGGTTTCAAGCGATCGCTCGTCTGCAAAATCCCTCTTCGGAGACTTCGCGAGCTTGCGGCGTGTATCCTGCGCATGACCATCCTTGCGCATTCCGGTCAACGGACGCATCCGGACTTGCATCTCCGGCAACGGATCGCGAACGATCGACGGGGTGATCACATTCGAGCGACCGAGCCGCGCCGAAAGGGCATCGACCAGTCGCGCCACATCCTCGCGATAGCGCGGTTGGTTGGCATCGAACAGTTCATTCTGTTGCCAGCGCACGGGCGCTACCACTGTCGCTTCCATACGCACCGATCGCACTCCGATTTCTTTGCCGACGCGCGGTGGACAGCGTTCCAACTGCCCGAGCATTAACCACGCGATATGGGCCGGATCGCGAGTGGCTTGAAACAAACTCAGTTGCATCACGTGAGCCAGCGTTTGCCCGGCCACTCCCGAGGGCGACGCCCCGACGGAAATCGACTGCCGTTCCAACCCGATACGGCACAATACCCGCAAAGCTCCACTTCCTCGCGTTTCGAGCGCTCGGCACATCGCAGCGGTGGCTTGCTCGATCATCGGCTCCAGCGCTTCGCGCGATAGGATCGGATGTTCGCATTCGATTTCTCCTTGCAAGGGTTCTCCGGCGTGCCAAGCCGCGATGGCTTGCTCTTTGCCGTGCACCAACTGATCGATGCGATCGAGCAGCCGGTCGCCGAAACGGGACGTCAACGAAGCGCGAGGCAGTCGCAGCAAGCTGCCGATGCTCTTGATTCCCAAACGATGCAGTTTGGCGACCAATTCCAACTCCAAACGCAACGCTTCGATGGGATACTCGGCAAAGAAATCGGCGGGAGAGCGCGTTTCGTCGCGGACTTCGACCCAATCGCACTCCGGTGCATCTATTTGTAATGAACGGTCTCCGGACTCGTGCGCTTGCATGGCGGATGCGACCCGTTTTCGAAAGGCATAGTTGGAGATCGCCCACGCTTCCGCCAGGCTGCCGCCGATGCCGAGGCATCCAAAGACGTGGCGGTCGGCCAACCAGCGATGGATGGCTCGCCCAAGCTCGCGTTCGCCGCCAAACCACGCGGCCAGCCCCGTGGCATCCACCGCGATCGATTGCGGTTGATGGAGGGATCTGCCTGCCCAAAGCTTGGAATCCAGAGACTCCATACCGACGATCGGACTGAATTGCTGCAACAGCTCGGTCAGCCCGAGCAAGCCTTCCAGATCGGCGGTGGGGTCGTGCTCTTCACACCGGACGTCCGGACAAATCGCGCTGACTTGCGAAAGCGTCATGCCAGGCACAATGCCGCGTTGGCGGGCCGTTGCATTGGCTGCTGCAACCAATCTGCCCCGACGCGGATCTTGGGTGGCCAAGATGCAAGGTCCCATCGGCGGGCAGCGCGGTGGGTTGTCGGTCGATGGGTCTGCGAGGAGCTGCGACTCAGCCCGCCACCTCTCGGCGGCGACGCGCTGGCTGGGCCAATTGGGCAGCCAGATGTTTAGCAGCCGTTTGCTCATGCTGAACTCCCGAGTCCTTCGATCCGTCCACCCATTCTCCGCTCGCATTCAACCCGATGCGAACCCTCGCTCCAGACTTGCCCCCCTGGGCTCGCGTCAATTCCAAATCAAACCAACGCGTCTCCCAACCCGCGCGGCATTCCGCCCCCCGCACCCGCCATTGCACCTCGGCCCAACTCGGATGCAATCGCGCCGAGACGGCATCCCGGAGCAAAATCCCCACGCCCCCTCCGCGCTCCGCCGCCAATTGCAATCGCCGAGCCGCTCGGTCGTCCAAATGCCGGACATTGGCCACCACACCCCCGACCGCCCCGCTCCGCAACGCTTGATCCATCCCCCAAATCGCATCCGCCTCCGTCTGCGGTCGCAATACGATCAGCCGCTCGACAGGGATTCCCAACGCTGCCAACCCCGGGGCATAAAGCTGCAACGCGCGATCGATCACCACCGCATACTTGCCATCCGCCATCCACTCCCGAACCAACCGCATGGCGATCGCCATCGCCCCCAACCCCCGCACCGGTGGCTCGCGATGCGGCATCCCAGCCCCGCTCCGCCCCACGCGCGGTATTCCATGCACCAACTCCAGCATGCTGCCACGAGCGATCCCACCGTTGGGTAAACTGCGGTCCATGGCCAAGCTGCCACTGGAAACGCACGAACCTGAAGGCCGCCCCGTTGTCTCTAAAGTACGGATCTCACGCGACAATCGCGAAACCCAAAGGCTACGCTCCCCAGCTTCGCCAGAACGATCGCGATCCCGAGCTTCGCATGGACGCTCCAACGATTCCGCTGCGACGGCCGCCTCCGCTGCCACTGGCCCCGCAGCCATCAGCCCCGCAGCATAGCCACCCGCAATCTCCCGCACCGCGAGTTCCCGCACCGGTTCGCTTTTCACTGCCAATTCCCCACGCAACCCAACGCGGACTCCCATCTTGCACCCCAATCCCTTCGCAATGCTAGCATCCCAAATGGTCGCCGTCCACGAAATCCTCCGACGCCCCCGACAACAGACCATCCCCCCCAGACACCTGTGGTCCTCGCCCCAAAAATTTTCCAAAACCACAGCTCCCCAAGCCGTGAAGAAACCTTCACCGGCAGACCAAACCACGTTAAAGCATTGACAGGGCGATTTAAAATCACAATAATCGTGTCCGGCAAACAAGCGGCACGCCCCTAGCCACCTGATGGCCATCCCCCTAAGCGAGGAACTTTACTCATGGCTGGATCGATCCGGTTCTCTGGAACATGCCCATCCTGCGGCACAGTTCGATTCGTCCCCGTCGAAATGCTCGGCCAAAGCGTCCGATGCCACGGATGCGGCGCCGAGTTCCAATCCAGCACTTCGGAGAGAGAGGCCAAAAGCCACGCAAACCTCGACTCCCGCGTCGACTCGCTGCTCGCCGCCGCCGACCGACAACTGGCCGCTGCAAGTTGGACCGACTCCCACACGTCTCGCTAACTCTTCCCCCTGGCAAGCCAAAACAACACATCGCCTGCGCGCAACCACGCAAAGACAATCTTGCCGCTCGGCATTCCCAACGCATTCCCTTGCCGCGAGAATTGCCCCATAATCGCCGGACGTACCGATCTCCAAAAACGCTTCGTTGCGTTCCGTTCGGCATCCTCGTCCATTCTCCGACTCATTCTCCATCGATTTCCATGACAACTTCCGCACGCTCTCTGGTTGCCATCGCCCTGGCTTGGCTGGTCTTCGCTCTGACCCACGCCGCCCCCCTCTGGTCCGATGATCGCGATGACGAACCCAAAGAACACACCAAGGACTCGCTCGAAACGGTCAAGGAGCGCATCGCGGAAAAGAAAGCCGTCCTCGTCGATGTACGGGACTTGGTGGAGTGGAACGCAGGCCACGTTCGCGATGCAGTCTTGCTGCCGTGGCGCGATTTGCAAGACAAACTCAAAGAAGAAGATGTCCGCGAAAAAGTCGACAAAGACTTGATCGTCTACACTCACTGCGCCGTGGGATACCGATCCTTGCGTGCCGCCAAGATCCTCAAAAAGTACGGCTACGACGTGCGACCGCTCAAGCCGGGCTACGAGGAACTCGCCAAAGCCGGCTTCCCCACCGTCAAAGAAGAAAAGTAAGCCAGCCTTCGAACTCGTGCCACCTAAGTATCTCTCCGCGCACGGGAGGGCGAGGCTCCTGCCGAGCTAAACGCATCTCTCCGCGCACGGGAGGGCGAGGCTCCTGCCGAGCTAAACGCATCTCTCCGCGCACGGGAGGGCGAGGCTCCTGCCGAGCTAAACG
>JBKCUI010000315.1:0-4701 GCA_046318495.1 Pirellula sp.
CCGTAGCGATGTCTTGCTTGTGATGCAGCCGCAACGCCATCCATGCCGCGGCGTTCGAAAGACGAGCTTGCCTTGGCTGGGCTACGCGTATCGGCTCTTGCCGGTTCCCGCGACCGCTTCCCCGATCGGCCAACATTGAAAGCCCAGCTGCTCGATCTGGTGCTGGATGCTGGAGGCAAAGAAAGGACGCACCACGAGCACGAAGCCGACCCCCATGTTGAAGACGTGCTCCATCTCTTTGGATTCGACTCCACCCAATTCGGCAATCCACTGAAAGACCGGAAGGATCGGCCAGGAACCGCGTTGGAACACCAAATCAACCGTCGGAGGCAAGATCCGCTCGGTGTTCTCGAGCAATCCACCCCCGGTGATGTGCGCCAATCCGTGTACCACGTTTTTGACTTTATAGCGCGACAACACGCTGCGCGTCAGCTTGCTGTAAAGGAGGGTGGGTTCGAGCAACGCATCGGCAACCGTTTGCTGCAGCTCCGGCACATAACTGTCGAGATTCAGTTTGCCCTTCTCAAAAATCACTTTCCGCGCGAGCGAATAACCATTGCTGTGAATGCCGGAGGAATTCACCCCCAATATGACATCCCCTGGGGCGATGCTCTTGCCGGAGATAAGGTCTTTCTTGTCGACTACCCCGACGCAAAAGCCGGCCAGTTCGTAGTCCCCTTCGTGGTAATGATCGGGCATGATGGCCGTTTCGCCCCCGATGAGGCTGCACTCGGCATCGATGCAACCATCGGAGATACCGCGCACCAGTTGCTCCAAGAGCCCTGGGTTGTCTTTGCCCATCGCCACGTAGTCGAGGAAGAACAGCGGTTCGGCTCCCGTGCACAAGACATCGTTGACGCACATGGCGACTAGATCGATACCGATGGTCGTGTGACGATTCGCTGCGATGGCTACCTTGAGTTTCGTCCCGACACCATCGGTACCGGAGACCAAGATCGGTTGCGCGTAATTGCGAGCGAACAGCCGCTGCGAAAAGTCCAAGGCGAATAGACCGGCGAATCCTCCGTCATTGCGCATTACGCGCGGAGTAAAGGTGCGGTGCATCAATCGAGGCAGTCGTTGCATCGACTCCTCGTAAAGCTCGAGATCCACGCCGCTGTCTTTGTACGTTATCGCCATGCGAATCCAATCGAGGTGAAGCCCAATCGAAATGAAGATCGTGTGTTCGAGTTTCTGAATGCGCTGCCGAGGAGGAAGCACCATCGGCGGTTTTCGCATCGATCGAAAACGGGACGGGGTCGCGCTCCTCGCTCGGCACTTTGCAACTCGCCGCTGCGATGATTATCGCCAAACGTCGGTTCCCTACGAGGGGTTGCCAAAAAATATGGATTGGCAACAACTTGGCGGAAAAACCAACCGGCAAACCCGCTGGGTGGGGCCAACCTAGCTGCTGGGCTGGCTGCTGATGATTTCGCGATCGAAGTAATTCGTGGACATCCCCGCATCGACGATCAGCGTTTGCGCGTTGATCCCCGACGAACGAGGGCTGAGCAAGAACGCAGCCGTGTTGGCGACCTCTTGCGTCGTCAGTCCCGATTTGCGGGGAATCGCGCGTTCCGCGAAGAGGTAGGCATCGACATAGCCCGGGATTCCGGCGGACGCACTGGTTTTGAGCAAACCGGCCCCTACCGCATTGAAGCGGACTTGAGAAAACGCACTGAACGACTTGGCCAGAAAAGCCAACGACGAATCGAGCGCGGCCTTGACCGGGGCCATGAATCCATAGCTTTCGCTGGCCATCCGCGTGGTCGAGATGCTGATCGTTACCACCGAAGCGCGCGGGTCGAGCATCGGCTTCAAGGCATTGCTGATGGCGATCAGGGAAAAGCAGGAGATGTCGATGGCCTGCAAGAACTGACGGCGCGTCGTCTCATGAAAGGGCTTCATCCCCTCGCTGTAATCCGCAAACGCTAACGAATGGCACACCCCAGCGATCGGTGTCGCGTCTTCGGCCAACGCGGCCGCGACGCGATCGATTTCGGATTGGCGCTCGACGTCGCACACGTGAACGGCTTGTTCAGGGAACAGCCGTTGCACCTCTTGGCGTCGCGCCTCGCTTCGGACCACATAAGTCACGACCGCGCCGGCGTCTTGAAGCGTGCGACCGATGTGGGCCGCGACGCTTTTCTTATTGGCAACTCCAAAGACGACGACCCGTTTGCCATTGAGTCCAAGGAAATCCATGCGCGACTACATTCCACCAAAGGAGGGGCCAGCCACGCTGGTGACGGACATCTTTCCCTTGAGCTTGGGATTCGCTTTGGCCTGCTTCTCAATATCTCCGATGTCTTCGCTGGACCAGTCGGTATTGATCAGTTTCAAGTTGACGAGCTTTTCGTTGCTGGCCCAGGATTCAATACCCGCGACGTCGATTTCCTTGGCTTGAACGCTGACGCGACGAATGCTTGGCAAGTTGAGAAACTTCTCGATTGCCTTGCCATCGATCTTGTCGCATTTGATCGACAGGACTTCGAGGTCGCTAAACTCGAGGATCAAACTCACGTCGTCGACGCGAAGTTCAGGGTCTTTCCAATAAACGACTTGAATCGGCAACGGCTTCATGTCGTTGATGTACTTTTCCAAGAAGTTCGGCTCTGCCGGCTTGGGCTTCTCGGCTGAAGCTCCGTCAGCTGGGTCTGCGGCAGACGATTCCTCATCATCCGCTTCGCGGTTGCGGCGAGCGCGCTGAGCCGGAGGGGCGAACTCATCAAAGTCGCCGCGATGCTGCAATTGGACGAAGTCTCCGTTGCGGGCCTTAAGCCGCGCCACGCGGGTGTTGTGTGTCAACCAAAACGAGTAGATGTAGCCGCAGAATCCGAGCGCACCCAACACGAGCAAAATGGCGAGGATCGGGGCGGGATTCAGTCGCGGTCGGGTTACAGGCGCAGGAGGGGTGTCGTTCTCGATCAATTCGTCAGACATGCTAGAAACCATAAAAAAGAATGATGAAACACCGGTCGAGAGGCGAGGTTTGCATGATAGACCGGGGGAAACGGTTTGTCACGACCTGAATTGGGCCACGGTAACTAGAAGTGCGATCGGGCGGCGCTGGGTGTGCGGCTCGAACCGAAGGAACCGCGAGAAACGTCCGCCGAGCAGATCCTGCGTCGGGGGCAATCGGGACACCGCACGCAGCGCAGATTCACGCCGAGCGAGTGCCATCGCCGCGCGCGATGGCCGAAGACGGTTTTGGGCCGCTCCAGGGAGAATCTCGAAAACCGCAGCCAACCTGCCGGGGGGCGGCGCTGCGGTGGCCTCGAAACCTGGGACTTCGCGGCAACGAACCGTTGACTAGTTCCCGGATGCCGTCAAATCGTGAACGATCGAAAGTTCCTGAAGCGTCCCGGCCGTTTGGTCCTGCACCCGGAACTTGATCTGCACCGAGGGCAGTCGCATCCGGAATGGAGGAGAGGTTTCGAATTCGATGTCGTCATCGATCACGCCGTTGGGTAGCTGACCAGAAGCAGGATCATCCCAGCCGTTGCTGCCGATGTCCGGGCCAGGATTGTTGGTCGAGCCTTGTCCTCCGTAGGGAATCAGGCCGTTGGCGGAAATGCCGAATTCTTGACGGTTGCCGTCGGACTCGTAGAAGTCGGTGAAGGTGTCGTACACCGGTTGATAGATCGCATTGGGCGCGTTGAACCTACCTGCCTTGGAAAGCGAAAACGTCGGCATCGCTGTCGTGCCCGACAGCATCGGTTCGAACCCAGAAAGGGATGACGACCAAATCGCCGATTGGCTGCTGATCAGCGTTGCTGCTTTCGTGAAGTGGGTGATACCGGGAGCCGTATCGGTGAGCATATTGGTCATGCCCGCATTCTCAAGTTGATTGACCACTTTGCGGCCCCACCCCAGATCGACAAAAGCACCCGAGTTCGCGATCACCAACGGCTGCGAAAAAGGAGCTTCCATCTTTCGGAGCATCAGTGCGTATCCTGGGTCGCTCGGGCCGACAATCAAATCGTCGGTCCCCGGCCATCCGGCTTCGTTGACATTGTCTGGGCTCGTCGAATTGTCATCGTCATAACTTGCGATTCCCCAAGCGCCGTCCGCACCAGGATTTGCCAACAACTGGGCAGAGGGATCGTAACCCCGAATATCAAAGCCCACAACGTTGCTGGCGACGACCTCTTCCAAGGTCGGGGTGGCCGTTAGCGTTCCAAGAGAATCTCGCTTCAGATTGACCCGCATGAAGGCGGCAGGGATAAAGCCGCGATCGGCGGGCTGCAACGTACCGTATGCCGGGTCGGCAGGAACCGGAGTGCTGCTGGTTTGAAGCAAATTACCAAATGCCAAATTGGTCATTCGGACATAGTGCAGATTCAAAGCGGTCGGCATCTCGGGCGTCAACGCCAGCACGGGCAATGTTGCTGCGGGCCCGGAATCGATGCTGTTGCCAGCCACATTGAACATGGTGGTCGTCGGCATGACAAAGTGAGCGAAACGATTCTCAGGAAGTTGCAAATCTCCCAAGGAATTCGTATTCAATACACAGCTACCTCGCACTGGATCAAACTTCGGACGGACCGAGAGATCCATCCGTTGGTAGGCAAACCGCATCTGGTAGCGGAAGGTGTCGGTATTGTTCGCATTCAAGTTTGTCGGACGAGCCGTGATACGCAAATCATTGAGTAGCGCAAGTCCACTTGGGGGCGTGATCTGCAAATCGGGTCGAATCAA
>JBKCUI010000316.1:0-8882 GCA_046318495.1 Pirellula sp.
CTCGCGTGACAGCATGGAGTACGAAAGCTACTCGCTGCAAATCAACGCCATCGCCGAAGAAGATCTTCAAGATGGCGAAGCCCCCGAAGAAGACTATTGGCCGGTCGCCAAACTCGAGTGCTTGATGGACTCCAAACCCTCGGTGGTCGCGATCTTGATGCAAGACCCCACCCTTTGCACCGACGAGAACATCCAGCATTTCGTGCAATGGCTGTGGCGCACGTTGAGTTGGACTAGCGAAGTCGAAGTGTCGGTTTGCATCCCAGCTCAAAGCCTCGGCTTGCTCCAAATCAACGACAACCAGTAGCCTGTTTCCGTCGGCCCGCTAGGAATCGAGTTCCGCCAGGGCGCGTTGCAGTTCTTCTGGAGTGTTGAACGAACGCGGCAATGCAATGCCGCGCGGCTGGACCCAATGCACTCTCGGTCCAGCGGCGGAGAATGCACTTCGCATCGAGCGACCACCCTCGTCCCAGACCCGCTTGGCAACCGGCAACATCGCGAGGGTGTAGATGGCTGGGAACGGTCGGAACGAAACATCTTCGTATGCGGTGACCAGGGAAGTAGGAAGATGCTCCGCCATCAAGCGATCCATCCAGCTCCCATCGCTCCCAAGCAAATCGCAGGTCAAAATCCAGCATTTGGCGTTGGCATCCGGCGATCGGTCGTCTGAATCGCGCGGCGGATTGCATTGCAAACGCAAATCTTCTAAAGCCGTAATCACACCTGCAAGCGGTCCTGCGTTGGGGATCGCGTCCGAGAGGGTGCGAAATCCGAGATCGGCGTAGTCGCCCGTCTGCTGCGCGACCAACGCTACGGCGCAGCCTCGTGATTGCAGTTGCTCCGCCAAACGCACGACGTTCGCGCGGCCCGCGATTTCCACGCGTGCTTTGTCGCTGCCGAAACGGGAGCTTTGCCCCCCTGCCAAGATGTACGCAGGCCAACGCGATTCGGTCGAAGGCAACGCTGGGTTGGGCATAGCAGTTCCTCGCAGCAAGTGCCTGAACTGCGGAGGTGCGTCAGGACTCGATGGCCGACCAATCGGCTTCGTGGGTGTGATGGGGGAACACGGCCCCGAGCACCATCATCCCCAAGCTGGCGGTGTGCAGCAACCAACAATGATCGTCGGCGAGGATGGTTCGCAGCGTGATGACGGCTGCCAGAATCATCGCGCAGTAGTAGGCATATTCGGCGAACGACCGCACGCGGTCATCTTCGCACAGGCGAGCGATCCACAGTCCGATGAGCGACAGGAGCGGTACGATCCAGGGGATGCAACTCTCAAACGACTCAAACCAATATGGTACGTACGGCATACTGCCTGACTTCCTATCCGTCGATCCTTCGACGCATTGAGTGGCCAGAGGTTGAAACGATCGCCATCGCGCTGTCCAACATGCACCGCAGCGCGATCCTTCGCCCTGCGTCGCCGGATCTTGAGACAATCCTGAAAAAAAATCAAGATCGAACCCAGATGCCTAGAATCCCCCCCACAGTGATCCTCCCCCAACCCTGTCAGTGCCTGGCACCGGCCTAACGCTCGCCACGAATACCAGCCCGACGCGCAAGCGAGGGACGCCAGTTGCATCGAACCTTGCATCCCTCAATCGCGTGCTAGCAATCCAGGAAACACCTCGCACGAATACCAGCCCGACGCGCAAGCGAGGGACGCCAGTTGCATGGAACCTGGCGTCTCTCAATCGCGTGCCAGCAAACCGGGAGGGCGAGGCTCCTGCCGAGCTAAACGTCGACAGCGAGACTCAGTTCTTTTCCCATGAACCCGGTCGGTGCCAGGCATCGATCCGCAGGGCACCGCCCCGCACGAATACCAGCCCGACGCGCAAGCGAGGGATGCCCGGTGGATGGAACCTTGCATCCCTCAATCGCGTGCCAGCAAACCGGGAGGGCGAGGCTCCTGCCGAGCTAAACGTCGACAGCGAGACTCAGTTCTTTTCCCAGACAACCCACCGAGGGCCAATGCGTGCCATCCACCGACCTAACTCATACGTGCAGAATGTGGTTTCCTTCATGGCTGTTTGCACCTAACCACGAAAAACACGAATCACACGAAAAGAAACCATCAATCGCTCGAAGCACGCCGGCCGCTATCAGAACTCGCCCCCGACGAAAGGGCCATTCTCCCATCCGACCGTTCTCTTGACTGACCCATTCAACCGGATCTCCCTTTCGTGTGTTTCGTGGTTCCTCGTTTTGAGTTCGTGATGCCCTGTTGTTGCCCGCATCAAGATCAAGCAGCCTTTCGTCCGCCCATCAACAAGCTTGACGACAGCACCGATTCCGTTACTCACGTTGAGTCAAAACAGTAGATGGATGGCACCGATTGATTCCTCCTGGGGAGTGGTGACAGCTCCTTGCGTGCTTTGCCACGAGCAACTGCCCGCTCGATGAGATGCCACGTGGCATCCCACTTGAGCCTCAAGATGGCCATCGCACCTTGGACTGACTGGGTCATTTGCAGGACTTCGATGGCGAACCGCTCAAAGAGCATTGGTAAAGCGACTGTGGGTTTCGGGCCGCGATACTGTAAACGACTTGACTCTATGCATTGGGCAATGGACCCGAAGGACTCGGGCCAACAAGATCGTTTTGAACTGGCAGGAATCCAGATGTCGCCACTAGCGTTCTTCTCCGCGGTCGTAGCATCGTAGTTGCTGGCTGCAGTCCAGGCAGCAGAACTTCGTTCCTCATGGGTGATCGACCTGGACTCGAATTTCCTGGGCGGATGTTGCGTCGAGCCTCACGTTGGTGACTTGCCATGGAGAGCAAAGGCCAAGGATGTGCTGGAGAGTTCTTTTCCTTGCTTTTGGGGTTCCTTCCTCCCATGATTCTATCATTACCCACTGAAAACTCAGATGGACCTGAACTCCGGCTCAAGTTCCATTGCGTGAAAGTCATCGCAGGATGTTCAGATTCAAAGAATCGCGCGGAAGCTCCCATCATCGCCAATTGAGTTGGAGAAGCAAGCTTGCAAAAAAGCTCGAGTCGGCCTCAGGACTTGTCGGTTCCTGGTTGGTTCGAGACGCTCATAGCGATCACGGGTTCTTAACTTCAGGTTCGAAAGACGAGCGATTGCGATTCACTCGCCTCTATCTCGCTTCGCAGGATGCCAAATCTTCTTTCTCCCCAAGACTTTCGTTGGACCAAACGCCTTTTTTGCTGGAAATGCGGCAAAAGTACGGATTGGTGATCCTCGATGGTCTTCGCGTTCCAAACACTTTAGGTGAGATGGTGCTTCGAATCCCTAAGTTCGTCTCGCTAATCATCGACGTACCGATTAAGGACGAAGATTTGCTCCGAACACTCCCTCCGGACCGTCGCAACTCCTTTAAATATGCGAATTCGAGCGATGTCGAGGTTAAGGTCACTCGGTCCATGGATTTCGTATCCGAATTCTTCGAGCGATACCACGGACCTACTATCCATGGCTCACATGGAGAAGAGGGTCACGTGCTCAGTCTGCGTCACTTGAGAAAGATACTGCAATGTCCCGACAACGAATTCATGCAGATTTTTAAGGGCGGCGAATGCTTGACCGCCGAGCTTTGTTTAAGGCAAAGATCAACTTTTCGGATGTATACCACGGGATGGCTCCATGGTTCCAAAGAGCAACTAAAGGGTGGTATTCAAAGTGTTCGGATTTGGAAAGCTCTGACTCGAGCCAGAGAGCTCGGATGCAATCTACTCGACTTGGGTGGCACTCCTCCCTTCCTCGACGACGGCGTGTTCAACTTCAAAATGCGATGGAATGCCAGACTGAACCAAGCGCGATTGACGTACGGAAATCATTATCTCCTGATCGACCCAGCTCATCCAAGTATCCAGTCGTTCTTTGCAAACCATCCCACCGTCGTCTACGATCGGCATAACAAACTTTGCATCATGTCCGCCAATAAGCCGTCGGAGGTCCAGCTTCGACCCTCGATCCTCGAAGGCATATCGAGCTGGTGGCGACTCGTCTCTCCTGAAGAGGCACAGGATAGGGATCTTTCCAAGGCCCCCACCGAGGATATGCCGAGCGGTTGGTGCGTCCGCGAAACTTTGCCGTAGCGCTCCATACTACAAGATGGCGTTCATCTTAAGACAACGGCTTGTCCTTCCCTACCGATTCGAGAACCCTTAAGATCTCCTCGGCAACGAATGCGCAATTCTTCGCATTCAAGATCGACAAATGATTGCCGGGAATCACACGCACTTGCGGTGGGGAACGCAGCACCTCTTCCCATCCCAACGCACCAAAAACTGGACGGGTTAGGCTCTGGGCCCTGGCCCGGATCACAGTCGTTTTTCCGAAGTATTCCCCAGGTGTGTAGGCGCAAGCAGCCCGGTACTGCTGATCATAAACAGACCCTGTAGGAGCCCGGGCGTCATTGCCGAACCAATTCAAACTCCGTCGGATTTTCTTCAAGGACTCGCGTCCCCACTCCTCAACGCGCATCTGGCAAGCATCCTCTTGGAGCCAAGCGGGAAAATTGCTGATTCTTCTCTTCCAAAGTGCGATTGGATTCCTTGAAATCCCTTTGCGATACACCGTATCGATCAACATCAAATGCTCTGCAGACCGACCTCGCAACTCCAGTTTGGTCGCCAATTCATACGCGATGAATCCACCCCAGGAATGACCTGCGAGAACCAACGGGGTCGACGATGGAATGGAAGCAAGTTCCTCGATCAGCAAGTCGGCGAATTGGGCAATAGTACAGGGGGCCTCAGTTGGCAGCTTGAGTCGGTTGTTCTCCCCAATCGAAACGCTAAACTCCGCTCTAGCGGCGACTTGTCCAATGAGCTGCTGAACCAAAAAATCGAACGGTTGTGAATCCGCTGCAATGCTCGGAAACAACACCAATCGCGGTGCTCCTATCGGAGCGGATACGATGTTTCGAAGGATCGATTCTGTCGGCGCTCTGCGAATTAGGTCCGCTAGGTCCTCTACAGTAACGCAGTATTGGATGTTTTCGAACGTAATCCGCTTTCCGAAATCACGCGATGCGATCACGCTCAATTCGAGTGCTCGGATCGAATCGATTTCGAGACTGTCCAACAACGTCTCCGGAGAAATCACAGCCCTGTTGCATGCGATACTGCGCAAGGCCTTCAAAACAGAAATCAGAACGGGATCCCCGTCTGTCAACGTCCCATAGGTCACAAAGTTGGACTGCGCGTTTTCGGACTTCATCGCGGCACTTTGGATCAGCTTCTGACGATCGATCTTCCCCGTTGCGGTCCGAGGAAATGCATCGACAATATGGATCATCGACGGCATCGAGATTGCGGAAAGCTTCTGCATCAGCAACGAGCGTACTTCCAAAGTTGTCATCGGAAGTTTCGATTCCACCCATGCAACGATTTGAGGGGATGCTGCATTCCGATCGAGCTTATGAACGAAGGAACTCTCCACTCCGGGGATACGTTGTAGCTCGGATTCTATTTGATTCAGAAAGACCTTCTGTCCTCGAATCTTGACCATGGAATCTTTTCTTCCCACAAAATAAAGAATCCCATCCGAGTCGAAGTACCCCAAATCGGACGAATGATACTCAATCCCCCCATCTAACATGCGAAAAGGAAAACTCGGTTCACTTGCAATCGGCCAATAGCCGTCCGCTAACCGTTTCGAGGAAATGGTGATCTGGCCAATTTGTCCAGTCTCGACAGTGCATCCGTCTTCATCGACCAGCCGAATCTTGCGCCCGAGAACAGGAAATCCGATCGGTAAAGGATCCTTCACGACGGAACCATGTCCAAAAAAACACTGGGCGTAGGTTCTGGTCTCCGTCGCAGCCATCGCGTTCTGCAGAAAAGCTTGTGGAAAGCTCCTCTCCTGAAACAAGGCGACATCGGATGCAAGCAATGGTTCACTCCCAACCGAAAGAACGCGTAAGGACGGCCAATGAACTCCGGCCGGGAATTGATGAAAAACCCCTCGCATCACGGAAACCGACATCGTGGAAATGGTGATTCCTGAATCCTCCAGCCAACTCGGCAGATCCACCGGGATCGAAGGATACAGGGATCGAATCCAGCAACTAGCGCCACTGAGCAAGGACCGAAAAGTCGGTGCGAGAAACGCACTGAAGTTTGGCGAGAACAACAAATCGACTCGGTCACTCGGTCGAACCGCAAGATCGTTGATTTGACGCGCGATGTCCAGCAAGATGAATTCGTGACTCATCGCAACCCCTTGAGGGGTTCCCGTAGACCCGGACGTGAAAAACACAAAGGCAGGAGCGGAATCGGTTTGCTCGAACTGTCTAATGTCGCGCGATCCCAGACCAGGCTCGTCCTCGAAAATCGATTCCAAGATGGCTGCGCGATCGTCCCGCAACGCATCTGCGACTCCCTCGGATTGGATCGCTCGGTACGTGTTCAACCAATCGGATGCGTCTTGCTCAACGACGAAGAACGGCGCTCGAATAGGCTGATTCCGAAACCGCTCGGCCACCGATTCGGGAGACTCATGAGGTGCCACCATGCAGCAAGTGCAACCCAGTCGCATCCCACCAAGCATGGCAGCGATATTGAGCCAATCATTTCGCGCCACGATGCATAGGATGTCCGCTGGTCCTACACCACGTTTTTCTAAAGCCGTAGCCGCTTGCCAAGACCGTTCTGCGAGTTCTCGATACGTGACGCTCGCCGATCCAACCACCGCGATGCGTTCTGGAAATCTTTGTGCAACGCGATCGAATTCCTCGTGAATTCGTCCCGATGTGCCTAGCCGATCAAAGTCCTGCTGCAAGTAAGGGGTGAAGTCATTATCGAATAGTTCAGCCCATTGGGGGACTCCCCTAGACCTCGGGAATGTCACCACCAACGCTTGCGGGGAGATATTGGAAGGTCCAGGCATTTTATGGTGCTGCAATCACTAAGACTCCGTTCTCTGACTCCACACCCTGTCGATTCGGAGCAACCCAAAACCCTGCGCGATGAGATTGCGACAGCTTTGCCCGTCGGCGTCTGCCCAAGCGTACAAGTGCCTACACCCCAACGCTTTGGCATGGGCAATACGAAGCTGAATCAAGGCTTCGTGAACTCCGCGTTGTTGATAGGCAGGCGAAGTGACTCCGGCTACCAAAACTCCAACCGGTGGTTTCATAAAGAGCATTCCTAAAGCGACTGGAGTCCCTTGATCAAAAGCGCACCAAGTCACTAATTCCGGCTGGTCGAACAATTGGAGCATGTTTCGTTTCGCTGCACAATGATTTTGAACCGGGGATTGGAATCCATTCAGATACAAGTCAAGCACCGAATCGTATTCATGGTGGACCGGTTGCCGGAACTCAAACCACGCGTGATCCTCCGATCCGCTACCCACCGGTTTCCGATGCGATCCATTTGCCGAAGGTGATTCCAACGTCAATACGCTCGCGAGATCGCATTCTAAATCAAGCCCCAGCCTCGCGGTCGAATTCGTTGGCTCAAAGTCATAGCGACGCAGCATTTCGCCGACGGTATCGAGATCGAATCCCTCCCTTGCGACCAGAGAAACCCCGAGGCTTCGAGGCACCTGGTATTCTTTTCGAAAAAGCGCTTCGATCGCACGGAGGTCGTCCACGTTCTCACGCCCAAATTCGTATGCGCGATTGAAGTACCCGACGTCCGAGAAATGAAGGAGCGTCGCTCCATTGAGCTTCAGAACTCCTCCTCGTGTGGAGTCCCCTGTCTCCAGGTATCTAGAAAGCCTCCAAGTGTCGTATCGACAAAAGGAGTCCAAGGCTTGCACTAGCCCAAAATCGCTCGTAGATCGGCCCGAGAGGAATGCGGGCCCCTTAGGCGGACTAGCTTGCATAGGCGAGTAAGAAAGGGTCAAAGGAGAGGAGTCAGATGGCGATTAACTCGTCCCGACGTCAAGTCAGCGCATTGGCGATTTACGATTTGCCAGGGTACATTGCCCCGTCCTTTTCATCAAGTTCTGAATGCGTATTCGCGTTTCGCCTTGCCAAACCAGACCTCCCTTACGGCGACCTCCAGCATTCGCACGCTGCACACTGCCGACTGGCATATCGGCAATTCCCTCTACCAAAGAAATTGCTACGAAGCACCCCCCGAGCGTTCTTGGACTGGGTGCTCGAAACGCTTCAACGCGAACGAATCGACGCACGGATACTCGCGGACGATTCATTCGGCAGCTACACGTCCTCCAACGGGTCGCAGGCTACGATGCCATCCGTGAACTCAGCCACCCGACCATTCGATCTGGCTCGACGTCAACTCGTGGATGCACCGGGGACAGCCCCCGCGTTGATGCCTAGACAGCGCACAAGACGATGATTTCTACAGGGGCAGCACGTGCACGCATGTGCCTACGTGCACGTGCTGGAAAGCCAAAGCAATTGGCCAGAAATGCGAAAAACCCTAGGGAAACCGGGGTATTTGAGCAATGGCTTCAATACGCTAACGGAGAGGACAGGAACCGAACAACCTACAAATTCCCTGGGAAAAACCGGGGTTCTAAAATGAGGCGGCGCAAAATCCGACGCGCGCCGCAAAACACCCCGTGCGCTGCCTGTTGTATGCGCGCGCTGCGACTCTCTCTTGGACACTAAACCGTTTGCTCGCTCATCCACACATTACAGGGTCATTTGCTCGTTAACGAGTAAACGGTTTACTCGCTCATTTACTCGCTCACATCAAATTCCCCAGGGATTTACTCGCTCATTTACTCGCTCATCACCAACCGAAGTTGATAACCACCGGTCTTGCTCGGACCGATGAACTCGATCGCACCCGTGCTTCGAAGGAAGTCGAGCTCACGCTTTGCGGGTCGCTTGGCTGCATCCAAGCGATTCAGCAATCGCAGCTGTTCGAAGTCGCTTGCCACCGGCGAGAAGTTCCAAAATCCGATCGCGGCGACTTTGCCCTTCGTC
>JBKCUI010000317.1:0-3568 GCA_046318495.1 Pirellula sp.
GCTCTCGCGGCATCGCATGGCGAACCGAGGCGGGTGAACGAGAATAGCGACGATGCAGAACGATGGACGATGTGCGTCCATGGAAGCACTCCTTGGCAACCGCTGATTCGAACGGACTTTTTTGGGGATCAAGCGAATGAAGGCGGTCGACACTTTGACGCAACACGATCTAGAAAAGCACCGTGTCTGGAGGTTTGCAAACAATCGCGAGGAATGGACCCTCAAGCCCGTCACTAGGCTACCTTGCGTCGACCTCAAGAACAAAGTTGCGTCAACCAAGTTGATGTTTGCGGATGGCTCGGTCCATTGGGGATTGGTCGGCAATTTTGATGTAGAGGATCGAGCGTCCAACGAGCATTTCTTGACCGTATCCATTTTGCACGAGGGCAGGTGGTTTCACCTTGCACGGTACTTCGACCACGACTTCTCGGAACGCGGCCCAGAAGCACTGGCTGCTTTCTTTTCCAAATCGATGGACGAGATCTTTCCGATCTCGGGCTCCCTTGCGGGATTACTCGCAGCATCCGCCAACGATCTGGAGTTGATCGTCCCCGCAAAACCATCGAAAATGCTCAGACTAGAAGAACTCATGGCGATGGCGGTTCCAAAACCGAAGCCCTGATCGAAGTTGGTCCTGCTCGGATAATCGAGGAGTGCGATCCAGGCCACGCCGTCGATGTCGATCATGCATGGGAATCGACCCGAGCTTCAACGTCTTCTCACACAGGGCAAGATCGACACGAATGGGTTTACCATCGGTGCAAGGCACTGTTGGAGTGGCCGCAGGGCCACCACACTGCTTGCCTGCGTGGGTCCGTGATCAAAACTAGGCGGCGATGTGCATTCACGTCGCTCTGGGCTCGATGCGGGCGGGACGCCCGCGGTCCGGGGCCACGGGCCCTGCGGCGTGACGACGAACGGCGCGGTTGGCGCAAGGGCTGGTTGTGATTGCCGTCCGATGGGGACAAGCCCCATCGAAACGCAGAGGCGGTCGAGCATGCCGCTCTAGACTCTTCTACCACATTCAGCACGCGTGCGCTGAACCTCCCCGTTGCATAGGTAGGCTCTCGTTGCACCATTCGAGTTCACGGCGATCAAGCCGTAGTACGACGTTCTAACGGTGCTCGCCGACGCAACGACCGACCGTAGCATGGTCGGTGTATCTTCTGAGTTTCGTTGTCACGGAATTTTGTGACCGTGAGCGGCTTCCCAAAGCGCATACCAGTCCGCTCGCTGCAAGGAGATCTCGACCGCCTTCGACGCGGACTCAAGACGCTCCACTTTGTTCGTGCCAATCACTGGCAATGGGCAACTAGGATGAGCCAGGATCCACGCGTATGCCAATTGCTCTAGAGTGGCACCATGGTACCGCTCCGCCATTTCCTTTGCGGCCGCCGCGAGCCTTACTGCAGCAGCATTTCCCGAGTCAAAAAGGCGTCCACCCGCCAAAGGACTCCACGCCATTGGCAACACGCCGCGATGCTCGCATTGAACCAGTGTTCCATCGTAAATCGGACTTGAGTGCAATAGATGAAACTCGATCTGGTTCGTAACGAGGGGCTGATCCATATGCGAATTCAACAGTTCAAACTGAGATTCGGAGTAGTTCGAAACCCCAGCCGACAAAATACGCCCCGAACTCATCAACGCATTTAGCCCGCTGGCTGTATCTTCGGCTCGCGTGAGCCAATCGGGTCGATGAACCAGAAAGAGATCGATATGGTCCGTACCAAGCAAACGCAAAGATTTTTCGAGACTTGATCGAAGTTGCTTGCCGGTTGCGTTGTAGTGTGCGGTTTTCCATTCCGGATAACGGGAACACGGCACATAAATGCCAGCCTTGGTCACGATTTCAATCTTGTCTCGCAATCCAGGTGACAAAGCAAGTGCAGCGCCAAGCTGTTCCTCAACTTGGTACAGCCCGTAGATCTCCGCCGTATCGATGGTCGTGATCCCGAGCGAAACGCAATCGTGGATCCGACGATTGATCTGCTGCACCGTAGGATTCGTATCCAGGATTCGCCACGTACCATACACCATGCGAGAAAACACGGGACCGTTTGCAGCAATCTTATGACGATTCATCTTGGTTAGCCCTCCGGGGTGAATTCGGTGTAGTCTCGAAACTGAGCCATCGCCTCACGTTCTGCATCGTGAGACGTTAACGCGGGACCAACCGAAACCGTTCTGCTCAAAGGCAATTCGAGCTGCGCGTACAACCTCCAGGATTTGCCATCGGTAGATCCGTATGCGGTAAACACATCGCGACGACGCGAAACGCGAAGCCACGTATTCGGATAGGAAGCGGGAAACTCCGGCGAAGCTGGCGGCGCAACAGCCGGGTACACAGCTTGACACGGGACACCCTCGTGCGTTCGGAACTGCATCTCAAAGGCTCCGAGATTGTTGTTCCGCGGTTGATCGTCAGCAAAGACCACTAGCATCAAATGAGCACTTGCTGCGGTCAACGTCTCCCGAATCATCAATCCTGCCTTGGAATACAAATGCGCAGGAGTGAAACTCGCCACCCGAACAGCCACATCAAAGTCACCCACCATCGCTTTGTAGACGAAATGAAATTGGTCCTCTGTTTCCCAGATATCGACACCCCCTGCGACCACATCCCAGCCGGAATCGACCAACGTGGCCGATCCCGAAAGCTGCGGTGCGCCGATGTCGCAGTGGTCGAAGCTCGATGTCAACGCGTTGGTGACCTCGGAATGGAAACGATGGCTGGGTTCTCTGGGTGCAGTCATTGGGTTGCCTAAGGTTAAAGGGGAGGAACGAGACGCAATCGATGCGTCGGATCAAGCTCTCTGGAACCATGTCCAGTGCCAGGATCATCCGATGCATACTCCACTGTCCGTCAATCGGTCGCGCGAGGGAATTCTCTCTCCACCACCTGTCCCCAGGTGGCATGGTCCTGAATGCAAGAGACCTTGGCATTCCCAGAGCGCATCGCGATGCATCGACGCTCCGTCGCGAACATCGTCTTTGCGAATCCTCGCTTACCGAGGATTGCGATTCGATTGGACGTTGGTCAACGGACGGACGGCGATTTCACATGCTCGATTGTAAACGGTGGCTTGCGTGATGCGTCGGTTGGTATACAGACCCATATGCGCGCCGGCGATCCCCGGTCGACTCTTGTAGGGACCTTCAGAAACGAGTGCTCCGTCTTGATAGGTTCGGACGATGGCCGATTGGACATCGACATCCACCTTGATCGATACCCACTGTCGTGTTGGAAACGACGGTGCGTTTGCATTGTTCTCAAAGAACGTGCCCCCTTCGTCGGGCGACATCGAGTAGGTTTGCAACGAATAGGCGCCCGGTTTGCCAACCAAGTTTGTCATCACCGATGGCTCAAAGCGGTTATCCCCTGTCCGGGTCGTACGATCAAAGACCGTCAGTACATTCAGCCAAGGATGCTCTCGATAGGGACCGAGCTCATTGGGTTCGAGATCCTCTACCCAAACGTCGAAGCGGAAGGTGAAACTGCCTGCGTGGAATTGATCGAAGTAAATGTCTGGGTGGAGGTGCACGGACTCTGGATCCTCGACCTTCA
>JBKCUI010000318.1:0-7108 GCA_046318495.1 Pirellula sp.
GCCACCACGTGGCTTGACCACGCGGGGCGCTGATCAGTGACGCTGCTGCAGCTAGGGGCGCTTCAATGACGTCGCGACTCGAGGGTCGCGGAAAATGGGGACCAAAGAAACCGCGGCGGATGACCTGCGACCCATCCCTGCCGAAATCGGTAATGCACGCACGAATGCATCCGTACTCAGTTAAACTTGTATTAGTTGTTTCCGGACGCAATGAGCGAACGCTACACCTATTCGGCATTCGGACGAGCATCGATCTTCGATGCTTCTGGACCAACGCTGACAACACAAGCGTCAACGCTTTGGAACCGTTACCCGGTCACTCGCTGTGATGGTCATCTCCCAGGAGGAGTCGATACCGATGCTCACATGGATTCTGGGGTTCGTCGTGGGTGGTGCTCTTATCGGAGACTTTCAATCGGCCATATCCGAAAATGATCTCGATGCGGTGCGAATGTACTTGGAGGAAGGGCAGGATCCCAACGAAATCGATGATGACTTTCGAAGTCCGCTTGGTTATGCAGAATCCATCGAGATGGTGGATCTGCTGGTCTCGTATGGGGCCATGATAGATCGCCCCGATCCTCAAGGTAAAACCGCCATCTGGTATGCCAATGAGCCTGCCCTTCTCAGACACCTTCTCCAGAAAGGGGCTCTGCCAGATGGAGGAAAGGTCAACGGTCACACGTTGCTAGAAGATCTTTGCAAGGACTACGCGCGAAGTTCCGATAACCTCACCAAAGAGAGAATTGATCTGTTGCGTGAAAACGGAGCTGTGTACACAGCCCGATGCATGATTTCCTTGAGCGACTTGGACTCGTTCGGCAAATTGAAAGCCGAGGCATGGGATCAAAACACTCGGGATAGCCTGTTCGTTCACGCAGTGGAGTCGGATAGAGCCATCATGGCCTACTTGCTTTTGAAATCCGGAGCCAATCCAAACCACGATCCCGAATTGCTCTTTAAGGCGTTGAAAAGACGAGAGTTGACCATGCTTTTACTGGACGAAGGAGCAGACATCGCGACGGAGTTCGACATGCGTAAGTTTGGACGCAGTGGTCCCAGAATTGCGGATCGATTCCAAGCGATTCACCGCGCTTCAGAGGACCCAGCGTATCTCGAAGGGCTCGGGGTCTTGCTGGAAAGGGGAGCGGATCCGAATGCTCGTGACTCGGACGGCGAAACCCCGTTGTTCTGGGCGATTCGAACGGCTGCACGGGACCGATCGAATCGTTTGTTGCCGACGATCTTCAATTTGCTGCAGTCAGGAGCGCTCAATAGCATCGAAAGCAATCAAGGCGAAACTCCGATCACGCTGGTGCAATCGCTCAAGGTTCCGGACTCGATCCGAGCGATCGTGACTGCGAAAGCGTTTCGCGCACCTTGAGTGCAGATCGATGGATGCTAGGGATGGTGCATTTGGGATCCAAGGTCAACGTGGTCGTCGCGAGGCGTGTGTCCTCGAATTAGCGTGACCATCTTCTTTTGCGTTGGTGCGATTCGTTTCCACTCGCTCTCACCTATCCCCGTCGTGGATCTGGCTACAGATCCCGCGCGCCGCTTCCATGATTCTTCAACCCAATCATCGGAAGCCACTGCCACCCTCCACCGCCCGTCTCCATCAGCTTGCCATTCGCATTCGCCATCGTGTTTGCGAGCGCGCGTCGTTGTCGCGTACTGGTTTCGATTGGCGTCCGATGGGGACGCGCCCCATCGAAACGAAAACTCGCAAGGCTCGGATGGTCGCGATCGAGCGCGCCATCCTCGCTCGGCCATGCAGCATGCTGCGTCGGCCTCCACGTGGCTTGCCCACGTGGTGCCTTGATCGAAACCAGACATTGCCCGCCCCGCGAGCATTCGCCACCACGTGGCTTGACCACGCGGGGCGCTGATCAGTGACGCTGCTGCAGCTAGGGGCGCTTCAATGACGTCGCGACTCGAGGGTCGGGAAAAATGGGGACCGAAGAGCCGCAGCGGATGGTCGACGCGTGCCCATTTCCCCTTCCAGAACCCACGGCGTTTGGTGGACAATCCTTGTATGATGCGATCACCTTCACAACCCTCCATATCCGAACGCAAACCTGCCGCCCTCGATTGGTATAGCGGATTGGCCGTGTTCGTCGGCGCGGCGCTCATGACCGCGACCTTGCCAGGACGCACGCATGGCTTGGGATTGATCACCAAACGGGTCATCGAAGATCTGACCATCGATACGGTGGTCTTTGCCCAAATCAACTTTGCCTCCACCCTTCTCGGGGCACTCTTTTGCTATCCCTGCGGCAAGCTACTGGACCGGCTAGGGATGCGCACCGTGGCCAGCAGCGTGTTGATCTTGCTCGCGGCCAGCCTGTGCATCATGAGTTCGGCCCGCGATGCCACCACCTTCACCGTGGGCATGGTGCTGACACGCGGCTTCGGTCAAAGCATGCTGTCGATCATCAGCTTGACGTTGGTCGGACGCTGGTTTGGAAGCGGCGTGGGCAAGGCGATGGGAGCCTTTGCGCTGCTGATGAGCTTCATGATGGCCGCCGCCACCGGCGCGCTTGCCAGCGGTGTCACCGAACTGGGATGGCGCGCGGCATGGAGCTTGCAAGCGATCGGGTTGCTCGCGGCCTTGATCCCGCTGTGGTGGCTGCCTGAGGCTCCGCGCGAACATGCCATGGATGAGCTGCAAGCCTCCGACGCCCCGAGCGCCCGCGCCTGCACGTTGCACGAAGCCGTCCGAACCCGGTGCTTTTGGGTGTTTGCACTCTCCATCGCGTTCTTTGGATTGGTCAGCTCAGGATTCACCCTGTTCAGCCAATACGTGCTGGCCGAGCGAGGCTTCGGAGAAAAGGTATTTCAGATGACGCTGATCGTGTCGCTGCTGGCCGGCATGGTTTGCAACTTGATCGCCGGATGGTGGCTGAAGCGAGTCCGCTACGAGCGGATGCTGGCCTTGGGATTGGTGCTTCTGTCTGGATCGCTGGCGATGTTCCCGTGGATCCAAGCCGTGTGGCATACCGTCGCCTACGGTCTGTTGTCCGGAGCCGCAGGGGGTGTGCTGACCGTGGTGTACTTTTCCGTGTGGCGGCACGCGTTCGGAGCCAAGCATCTGGGAAGCATTCAAGCCGCTGCGCAGATCCCGACCGTGCTGGCATCGGCGCTAGGGCCGGTGTTGGTGGCGGTCTCGGAAACGAGCACGGGGTCGTATCGGCAAGCGTTTTGGATCGCGGCGATCGCAGCGTCAGGATTCGCGTTGATTGCGTGGTTCACCCGCGTGCCAACGGGAGATAGGGGGGAACACGAAGGCACGAAGGGTTAGGGGGTAGCACAGTAGTGGATCTGCGTAGGGTGGGTCTCCAGGTCCGCCATCCCCATCACGCGTTCGCAGCGTGTGGCTCGGCCGTCCCGGCCGAGTGGAATGCATCCAAGCATTCGCGACTCAAACTCGAAGGTCGCGAAGAGCCGTAGTGGATCTGGCTACAGATCCTGCGAGCGCCGCGTCCAGGAGAACGAAACGCGATGGTTCGAATTCGTCCTACTAAACTTCGTGACCGTTGCGGCTTCGTCTGATCCCCAACAATCGCGGCGGGTGAGAACCGAAGAGAACCGCGGCGAACGCCGCGTGCGCGATTGGGAATTGCGGGGATGCGGACGGGCCGCCCGCGGTCCAGCCCGGGAACGGCGGCGGAGGAAGCATTTTGCGTCGACAGCCCCACTTGTCCGAGCGATACTGTGCTCTGAGCGTGAACAAGAAAAACGCATCTCGGCCTTTTGAACATCATGAAACAATCCCATTCCAAACCCTTCGCCATCTACTACGAACACGAACACTGGTTCAAGCCCTTGTTCGCAGAACTGGAACGGCGATCGATCGAAGTGGTCCGACTCGATCCGCGCTGGCACTCCTTCGATCCCAGCGAAACCGAATCGCCGTACGCCTTGGTCTTCAACCGCATGAGTCCCTCGGCCTATCTGCGCGGTGGATTGCAAGGAACGTTCTACACGCTCCAATGGCTCGATCATCTACAACGTCTCGGCGTGCCCGTCGTCAACGGTCTCGCCGGCTTCACCACCGAGACGAGCAAGGCTCGGCAACTGGTGCTGCTCCAAAGCCTCGGGCTGGGCTATCCCAAGGCGCGCGTGCTCAACCATCCTTCGCAAATCGGGGTCGCGTGCGATGGCCTGCGTTTCCCGGTGGTCTTCAAAGCCAACATCGGTGGCAGCGGGGCTGGCATCGTGCGCTACGATGCGCGCGAACGGTTGTTGCAAGCCGCCGAAAACGGCGAACTCGATTTCGGCATCGACCATACCGCACTAGTCCAGGAATACGTTCCTGCCCGCGGCGGGCACATCGTGCGCGTCGAACTGGTCGGCGGGAAGTTCTTGTATGCGATCAAAGTCCATATCACGGGCGAAACTTTCAATCTCTGCCCAGCCGATATCTGCCAACGGGCCGATGGCGTGGAGTTGGTCCGCTCTGCGTGCCCGATCGATGCCCCAAAAACGGGGCTCAAAGTCGAAGCCTTTCAACCGGCCCCAGATATCGTTGCCGCTTGCGAATCGATCATGCATCATGCCGGCATCGACGTTGGCGGAATCGAGTACATGGTCGATGACCGGGATGGTTCGACCGTGTTCTACGACATCAATGCCCTGTCCAACTTCGTGGCCGATGGGGTGCATGTCGTCGGTTTCGATCCCTTCGTCAAACTGGTGGACTATCTGCAAGCCCGCGCGCAGCTAGGCGCGACGCACCCCTCGCAGACGAATCCGAGCGCTCGGGCCGGAAATCGCGGCCAAGTCGCTTCGGTATCCGCCATCAGCTAGCTCCGCGTCCCACAAGCATCGTTTCCCATTAGGTTTAGGTTGAGCATGCGATACGGTTATTGGTTGCCCATCTTCGGAGGCTGGCTGCGCAATGTGGAAGACGAAGGGATGGAAGCTTCGTGGTCCTATGTGAAACGCTTGGCACAACGCAGCGAACAGATCGGGTTCGATCTGAGTTTGATCGCCGAACTCAACCTCAACGACATCAAGGGAGAGCAAGCGCCGTCCTTGGACGCTTGGTCGACAGCGGCTGCGCTGATGGCCGTTACGGAACGCTTGGAATGGATGGTCGCGGTTCGGCCGACGTTCCATCATCCGGCGTTGCTCGCCAAGCAAGCCGCCAACATCGATCATATCGGCGGTGGTGGGCGGCTGTCGCTGAACGTCGTTTCGAGTTGGTGGAAGGATGAAGCGGAAAAGTATGGCGTGCATTTCGAACAGCACGACCGGCGCTACGATCGGACTTCGGAATGGCTCGATGTGTTGGACTCCCTCTGGACGCGCGATGGGGACACCATCCAGGGCGAGTTCTATTCGTTGCGGGAAACGGTGCTGCAACCCAAGCCGCTCTCCCGACCTCGGCCCACGCTGTATGCAGGCGGGGAATCCGAAGCGGCCAAAGATCTGATCGCGCGCAAATGCGATGCCTATGTGATGCACGGAGACCCACCCGAGCGGGTGGCGGTAAAGGTTCAAGACATGCGGGCGCGGCGCGAGCGATTCGGATTGCCGCCGATGCAGTTCGGAGTGGCGGCGTATGCGATCGTGCGACCGACCGAAGCCGAAGCGCGGGCCGAAGTCGCTCGCATCACCGACGTCAAGCAGTCCGCATCCGGATACCACAACTACCAACAATGGATCGCAGGGACGCAGTTGGAGCGGCAAGTGAGCCTCGAGGACTACTCGGTCAGCAATCGCGGTTTGCAATCGGGATTGATCGGGTCGCCGCAGCAAGTCTCCGATCGCATCGCCGCCTTTGAAGAGGCGGGAGTCGATCTGCTGCTGTTGCAATGCAGCCCGCAGTTGGAAGAGATGGAACGCTTTGCCGAAGCGGTCATCGCACCTCGGCGGTAGCAGAGCTGACCAGGGTTCGCGTCACTTGGCGGAGGAGGCTTCGCGCAAGACGCGCAGCACGTTCTGGCTGTCTTCGGTGGCCACGACCGAATCGTTGCGATACAGGATCTTGCCATCGGTATCGATCACAAAGGTCCAGCGTTTGGTGGTTACGTCGCGGGTGAGGACCAGTTCTTTTCCATCGACGGTCGCGACGACCTTTTTGGGCTCACGCGTGACAGGCACACCGAACGATTCCGCGATCTTGCCTTCGGGATCGGCCAAGAGGGTGAAGTTCAAATGGTGGAGGCGCTTGAAGGCTTGATGGTTCGCCACCGAATCGCCGCTGATGCCGACGACTTCGGCGCCGAGTTGATCCAAGTCTTCGATGGCATCGCGGTAGCTGCAGGCTTGTTTGGTGCAACCGCCGGTCATGTCGGCCGGATAAAAGTAGAGCACGATTCGCTTCTTGCCGACATGCTCGCGGCTGAGCCATGGGTTGCCCGTATCATCGTGGGCGGTGAACTCCGGAGCAGGCGATCCGACCGCGCCGAGGGTTGGTTTTGCAGCCGGAAAGTCTCCCCAAACAGCAGGGGAAACAAAGTCGGCAGGTTTGGGACGGCTCTTGGGAGGGACGGCTGCATCGCGGTAGGCTCGCCACTTCGTAAACAGGCGATCGACGATCTCCGGATGCTGCTTGGCCACGTCGTTGGCTTCATTGGGGTCGGTATCGAGCTGGAACAGTTGCAATCGCGTCTTGCCCAGATCCAAATCGGGTTCGGGGGTATCGAAGTCTTCGGCGTTGGCGGCGCGCGGGGATACGACCACCAGCTTCCATGGGCCGGCTCGGAGGGCACCGTTGGCGGGGGTGGCATTGATCAAGATGTCTTCGTGGGGCGACGGGGCACCTGCGGTGAGTGTGTCCCATAGATCGCGACCATCGAGCGGCAGGCGCTGTTCGATTTGGGCACCGGCCAATCGGAGCAGGGTAGGGTACCAATCGGCGATGTGAAGCGGTTCGCGCACGACGGAGTTGGCAGCGATCTTGCCGGGCCAATGGGCGAAGGCCGCAACGCGCACGCCTCCTTCGTAGTGCGTGGCTTTGCCTGCGCGGAGGCTGCCGTTGCTGGTGACCTTGCCCGGTTGTGGGCCACCGTTGTCGCTGGTGAAGACGATGAGCGTTTGTTCTTCGATGCCTGCCTCGCGGATGGCTGCGTGGATCTGTCCGATGGCTTCATCCATGGCC
>JBKCUI010000319.1:0-7687 GCA_046318495.1 Pirellula sp.
CCGCTGAGCCGATTGCCGCGCTGATTCGCGACATACATCGACTTGAGATGGCCGCGCTGCGTGTCGATTTGAAGTTCCATGAACTCGTTGGCCAACGTACCGTCAGGCAACGCGATCGATGCCCTCGCTCCGAATACGCGAGACAACCACCCGGAAGGCTTCTTGGACGCGGGGGTGTTGGACTTGGACGCTCCCGCCACGGTGCTCGACGCAGCCGTTGGTCGAACCGGCAATTCGCAGAATCCAAAGGGTGGCACGTCGACGACAACGCAAGATGCAACGCCGGGAGTCGGCGCCGATGACCCGTTTGCGAGCGACCGATCGTGATCGACCGAAATCACCCGCGGAGACGGCTGCGGCAGAACTTCGCCCGGCACTCCCCGACAGAAAAGTCGCTGAGGATGGCTCGCGTCGTTGAAGGCCACAATCTCCGGAGCGTCTGGGATGCGTCCGTGCATGGCGTACGCGATGCGTTTCTTCACGGACGCAATGCGAGTGTCCAGCGACGCTTCGTCTGCAGCAGCCGTGTATTGCAACGCATCGCATTCGCCTTGCAGTTGCATCACGTCCTTCAGGCAATCCTCCAGTGGCTCGCCAGGGGACTTAGCCTCGACGGATCGCCCCTCGCCTCGAGCCGAGGAACCAGCCCCGCCACTCGCCATGGGGATCTGTCGCCACAAGCGACAAAGCGATTCCATTCGGTCCAGGGCATGCAATCGACGTTGATTGCGCACCATCCAGCCGTGCAACGCATGTTTGCTCAAGACGTCGGCTGGCAACGGCATGCGAAATTGATGGGACTGGAACGCATCGGTCCAATACGGCTGAGAGGTCGATGCAAAGTATTGATCTGCATCGATCCATTTGCCGATTGCCGGGGTGCGCTTCATGGCAATCAACAGGTCCTCAAAAATCGGACTGACGCGAGCAGGCCAGTGGGCCAGCACCAACGTAGGGACTTGGTGATAATCCAACTGCGACGCCATGGAGGTCCCCAAGGATAGCAACGCCTCAGAATCCGCTGCGTCCAACACGTGGCCCAAGATGCAGTCCAGCGATGGACTGTCCCCGGTGGATTGCCAACGGATTTTCGCATGCTCCTTATCCGGCAACCCGCCTCCTCCAAGGGCTGCGACAATCGCTCCGCGAAAGCCAAAGGACCTTGCAGCTTCAGGAATCCCAACCGTGATTCCGGGAGCCATTCGCATCCACGTAGCATAGGGCTTGATGCCAAGCCGGCTCGCGTCGGACTCCCCTTGTTGGATCGATCGGTACAAAGAGGACTCCACAAGATACGGGTGAGGCAACTCGTCCCGCATCCCACCGACCAAACAAGCGGACTGCTGCTCGACGCGACCAAGCAACGATTGCCACGCGGAAGGATTCGCGTCTCGCCACTTCTCTAAGGTCTTCGTGGTCGCGAACCAACTCGTGGGATGATCCGACTCGAGCTGTCTCTGGAGACTGGCTCCCAAAGTGGTTTCTGCAACCAAAATCAGATCGATCACGTTCCCATGTTGCGAACAATACCGATCTCGCTCTTGCGATAACGAATCAAACGCAGCGGCTAGCCATCGATCCGTTTGTTCGGCATCGCCGGCTATCGATGCATTCGCGGCTTGCAAAATCTGATCCGATACGATCATCCAATCGAGGTTGAATGCATAGCGCAATTTGCGGGCCATGATCTGCACCTGCGCGACCATGAATCCAAACGCATAGAAGCTCTGCAGCAGCGCGCATTGAGCATCCGGGACACCTGCAATCGAACGGATCGAGGCATGCGATGGAGCCTCCGCCGCAGGGTCCGATGCGACTTCCTCGTCGGCGCGATTTGCGATTGCCGCAAGCAGGCACTGCACCACTTCTTGTCGCGGTTTGTGTTGCGTGGAAATCAGCGCAGAGTTTCCGATGGCCAGCCGTTCCACGCTAGGCGTGTCCATCCGCGCTCGAACCACCTCCGAGGAGACGATCAGGGCGTTCTCCAACTCCTTTCCTCCAGCATCCACCCTCCACGTCTCCGGAACGAATTGCAAACAAGCCAGGACGCGAGGGTCCCATAGACTCGTCCAAGCGACGTGATAGTCGAGAGCGGCTTCCGAACCGATGCCTCGAGGCGCGTCGTCGCTAAACGAAGAGGTGATGGCGGAAACGGCGCGTTGAAACAGTTTCATCGGTCAAAATGCTCATCGTGTTCGGGAAACGGAGTTAGAACGCTTGCATCACTCGCAGCGGTTCCGGTCCGCCATCCCATCGCCACACCCAAACAAAGCGACGGCAACGGACGGCTCGATTGCCCTTCTCGCGGTTTCGCCGCGCTCCCGAAGGGCCTTACGGCAGAAGGCTACTCGATCCTACCCCTCCTCGGCGAGGGGCGAACGCTCGCTTGCGTCGGATTTGCGACAGGACAATCCCGCCGTTCCTCAGCGGGAAAGGCACCCGATCGACCCGATTCGAGCTTCGTCGATGCCCCTCATGCGATAGGCGACCGCCACCAACAGCCTCAATAAAGATCGAATCGATCGTCGTGCTAAACGCACCGTGACAGCCCCGCCAATCCCATCCCGCCGCGGACGGGTTCTCTGCGCGAATAGGCTGAACTCTGGAACGCTGGTGGAAGTTGCCATTACAATACCTTCCGAAGACATTTTGTCGTAGTGCGATCCTTGGAATTGTCCGCTAAAACGAGGACATGCTGCCGATGCCCAACACGAAACACGCCAAGTTCCTCCGATTCGCACCGCTCGCCGCCGTGGGACTAGCGTTGGTGTTCGTTTCCTTCGTTTGCGTTGTCGGTTTGCTTAACGGATTGGAACACCGACGGCAGCTGATCTGGAACTTTGAAGTCGGACAAGCCAAATCCCATGCGGAGCGAACGGTCGTTCGGATCGAATGGGAACTCCGCAATAGCGAGTCTTTCGAAGAATACACCCGCAACGGTGCTCCCGATTGGATGATCGATCACTGGCAACGATTCATCGTCGAGGTGCCAGGCCGAGCATTCGCTGCCATGGAATCCAACGACGGGAAACTGCTTGCCCACAGCGCTGACACTCCTCCGCTTCGCCCGATGACTTCGAAAAACCGACAGGTTTTGACCCGTGCAAACAGCTTACCCACCCATGCACCCAAGGATCTAGAGCCAGAACGAATCAGGCCCGCCGGTTCGGGATTCGAACGCCCGCAGATCGCTTCCTATGGCGTTTCTCTGACCGAGTACGGTCCGTACATCAACCAAGTAAACGACCACGTTCTTGCGCGAGGCAAGGACAGCATCGACATCCGACTTCCGATTCAATCGGATTCGGAGATTGTCGGCTATTACCATACAGCGATCGATGCGCAGTGGCTCGAGAAGCGTGTGAACCAGGCCCAAGAAGCCCCTATCCGAGCATCGCTTGCGGTCTTGCTGTTGATCATGCTAACGGTCATCGCATGCTCGGTGTCTTTGTTTCGCTTGGGTAGTCACACCATGAAATTGGAACAAGCACTGCAATTCGCAGAAACCCGACGGCTAGCCGACTTGAGCCGCTTGATCGTCGGCATGGCTCACGAGTTGCGAAACCCTTTGAACGCAGTACGACTGAATCTGTTCACGTCGGAAAAACTCGTCCGGGGGGAATCGGCGATGCCCAAAGAAGACGCCATCGCAATGCTTCATGAATCGGTCAGCGAAGTGGAACGCGTCAACGAGATCATCAACCAACTGCTCGGATATGCGAGAGTTCGCACCGAAGACCGATCGTGGATGAATCTCGATCAAGGGATCCAATCAACACTGCAATTTATGCACCAAATCCATGAACATCATGGGATCAAAATCGAGTACGAAAATGCGATTCCCGAAATCGAAATTTTCATCGAGCAGAAGTGCTTTCGCCAGGTCTTGCTCAATCTGTTGCACAACGCGCGTCAAGCGATGCCGGAGGGCGGACGGATTCGACTTTCCGTCGAAATGCAGCGAGGCATGGCCCGCATGACCATCGATGATGACGGTCCAGGAATCCAATCCGACCACTTTGATCGCATATTCGAACCGTTCTATAGCACGCGGCAGGATGGCGTCGGACTCGGACTGGCCGTCGTGCGCAATTTGATCGAACAAGCGGGCGGAAACGTGCTTTGCTCGCGAAGCATTCTTCTAGAGGGGATGAGTTTCTCGATTCTCATCCCTGCACGCTTGAATATGAAGTCTGTTCAACCTTCTGCATGAGGCACCAAGCATGGGCACTGGACTTTCCATCCTCGTAGCCGAAGACCAAACGCGCGAGCGCGAAGCGTTGATTCGACTGTTGCGATCCGAAGGCTACCACACCATCGGTGCCGCGAACAAGGAACAGGCCGTTCACGCATTCTCGGAATCGGTCGACATGGTTCTTTGCGATCTGAGATTAGGGACCGACGACGGCTTGGACGTCCTGCAACGGTGGCGTCAAAATCGACCGATGGTGCCGGTATTGCTCATGACCGCATATGGGGATGTCCACTCGGCAGTCACGGCCATGAAGTTAGGGGCCTGCGATTACCTCACCAAACCCTTGAATCCCGAGGAACTCCTGGTATTGCTCAATCGCTACCTACCGATGCGAAATCGCAATCAGTCAGGCATCCCCCTCGACGATGCAGGGCTAGGAAGGATGATCGGGCAGTCGGACAACATGCGAGATGTCTTCCAACAGATCGTCCGCGTTGCCAAATCGGACTCCACCGTGCTGATCACAGGTGAGTCTGGCACTGGAAAGGAACTCGTCGCTGCAGCGATTCACGAGCTCAGCCCAAGAAAGTCCAACCCCTTCGTAGCCTTCAATGTTTCGGCCCTCCCAGAAGCCCTCATCGAGTCCGAATTGTTCGGGTATGTCCGAGGAGCATTCACCGGAGCCAACGAAAATCGTATCGGGCGATTCCAAGCAGCCCACGAAGGGACGCTGTTTATGGATGAGATCGGAGACTTCCCCCTCTCCCTCCAACCCAAACTCCTGCGAGTCCTGGAAACGCTCACCTTCTCTCCGGTGGGTACCAACAAAGAGTTTCGTGTCGACATCCGACTGATCGCTGCTACCAGCAGAAACATCCCCGAGATGGTCGAACAAGATGCATTTCGCACGGACTTGTACCATCGGCTCAACGTCCTCACGATAGAGCTCCCATCGTTGCGCCAACGCCCCGAAGACATCCCGATCCTGGTTCACCATTTTCTTGAGGATTGCGCCCGCAGGCACTTGCGAAACATTCCGGAAGTCGACGGGCAACTCATGGAGTTCCTAAAGAAATACGATTGGCCCGGGAACGTGCGCCAACTACGCAACGCCATCGAGAACATGATGGTCATGGGCCAGCGCGATCGCTTGACACTCCAGGATCTTCCCAAGTACCTCAGTGGAAACCCATCCATCCAAAGTCGCATCGCCCCAAACAACTCACTCAATCTCAACGATCTCGAACGCGAAGCCATTCTCAGTGCGCTCAAACGATCCTACGGAAACCGTACCCGAGCAGCCCACACGCTCGGAATCTCCGTCCGAACGCTTCAGCGAAAACTGAAGCAATGGGGAGAGGACAACGCATCCGGCAACGACTAATGGAGACGCCGCCGCCATGCGTTGCCCCCCCACGCGTTACCCCCGTGCGTGGCACTCCTCGCCTGGCGCTGACTTGTCCAACTGCCGCAAGCTTCTCCAACGTCGTCGCGACGTGCGTCCTCGACTGCCCGCGCACCATGTCGCAATACCGCGCTCTTCGCCCCCGCTTCAACGGCGTCTCCGACCGTCTGCACCCGCGACCCGCTGTCGAAACAGGCCCAAAGCCAGCAAAAAAAGAGCGGCAATGAGTGCTGCACTCCACTTGCCATTGAGACCGGTTGGGGGTCTCAACGCCCGGAGCAAGGGAGTGCATTTGCAAACTCATTGCCGCTCATTGTTCGCGTCAATTTCTCTGGTTTTCCACGCTGGCGGTCGCGAAGGCGAGTATCCACAAGGATCCAACCCATCCGACACCAACTGGATCTTCACGACGAGTTGGAATTCACCCAACTTCGCCGAAACTCATATTCACCGGAGCACAAGACGTGCCAAATCGAGCGAAACCCGCAAGCTGCAATGAAACCTGGAAATTCACAGACGATTCGAACTCGTGTCCGCGTGAGTTCGCCATCTGTCGTAGCCCAATCAGCCATTCTGTCGCTCTGATGCGACATGCTGTCGCCCCTAGCGAAGCAACTGGCGTCCGTTTCCGCACGCTTGCTCGAACGGTTCGACGCCCCTAAAAGTGCGTGATATACTTCAGCCTCCCAAGTGTCATGGTGCATCCACTTGGGTACGCGATTGCCCCAACGCTCCAGAAGGTCCAATGAAAACCATTCCGACCGATTTGGCTTGATGGAGCCCCGCGAGATTCGCACTTAGCAAGACTTCCTGGCAAATTCAGGTCGGCGATAGCCCGCGGTTTCCCGCTGCAATTGCTTGACCAAAAAACGAACCTACGGGCAGCTCGAACTGTCCGTGGCTTCGATTCAAGGAAGTGGAAACCGAATAGGATTTGCTAGGCACCCGTTCGTCCTGCCGTTGGACGACAGGAACGCACCGCTTTCCCCACGAAGCACTTTCGCTCGCACCCTACCCGTGCGATCGAATCCCCCAATTGAGGTTTGTATGTCCGTTGCCCAATCTTCCGCCTCCCTGAGCACACCAAGGAAAAAACAAGTCATGTCCGGGGCGGACATCGTCGTGCACTCACTCGTCGAACACGGTGTCGAGGTGATCTTTGCATATCCTGGCGGATGCAGCATGCCGATGCACCAGTCGTTGACGAAGTACTCGGATCGACTGAGGACCATCCTCCCGCGACACGAACAAGGCGGAGCGTTTGCCGCTCAAGGGTACGCCCGCTCCACCGGCAAGGTCGGAGTTGCGATGGCGACCAGCGGACCTGGTGCAACCAATTTGGTTACCGCCATCGCCGACGCAAAGCTCGACAGCATCCCCCTGATTGCGATCACTGGACAAGTCCCAACCGGTGTTATCGGAACCGACGCCTTCCAAGAAACGCCAATCGTTGAAATCTGCCGAGGCATCACCAAACACCATTACTTAGTCACCGATGTAGCCGACGTCCCGCGCGTCATGAAGGAAGCCTTTCATATCGCAACCACCGGCCGTCCCGGCCCGGTCCTGATTGACATGCCAAAAGATGTCCAGCTCGATAGTTGCGAAGTGGACTGGGAGGTTCCGATGAACTTGCCCGGTTACAACCCGCAACGCGCCCCCAATGCGGCCCCAGAACAGATTCGTCAAATCGCCGCTGCAATTAAGCACAGCAAGCGGCCGGTAATTTATTGCGGTGGAGGGGTGGTCAATGGCGACGCGTCAGAAGCCATCCGAACGCTGGTCTCAAAAACCGGCATCCCCGTGACCATGACCGTGATGGGGCTGGGCATCTATCCTGCAGACGCACCGTTGTCGTTGGACATGCTCGGGATGCACGGCAGCGCCTATGCAAACTACGCAGTCCGCGATTGCGATCTGCTCCTCGCATTTGGCGTCCGATTCGACGACCGCGTCACCCGCCATCTGTCCTCGTATGCACAGACCGCCAAGATCGTACACATCGATATCGATGCGTCCGAGCTGAACAAAAACAAAATCGCCCACATCTCGGTTCGCAGCGACATTCGCTACGCGCTAGACGAACT
>JBKCUI010000320.1:0-5418 GCA_046318495.1 Pirellula sp.
ACCCCACCGAATCGCAGTTGGTGGCCACCGGATTCAACCGTTGCAACGTCACGACCTCCGAAGGGGGAGCCATCGACGATGAGTTTCTATTCCGATACGCGGTCGATCGGTCCAGCACCACGATCCAAACTTGGCTGGGACTGACCGGTGGCTGCGCCGTCTGCCACGATCACAAATACGATCCGCTCAGCACGCGCGAGTTCTATTCGATGTACGCATTCTTCTACAGCGCGGCCGATCCAGCCATGGATGGCAACGTGAACACCACCGCTCCGTTCTTGAAGCTGCCCACCGCGGAACAGAAAGCCGAATTGGAGCGGCTCCGACAATCCGAAGCGAAGGCGTGGGACGCGCTCAAGTCCTTGGTCCAACAATGGGCTCCGATCGCCACCGCGACCGCTCCGGTAGCAGGCGTCCCGACGACACAAGTCTGGCTCGATGACGAATTGCCGCTGGGGGCATCGCAACGCAACACCAGCCGCAACGGCATGCAATGGACCGAACCGGGGGATACCGTCCCGATGGGCCGACGCGCCGTGGTCACCGAGTTCGGCGACAAGATGGAGCAAGTCCTCTCCGGCGGTGTCGTGCCTAAGGAACTGCCCGACGAAGCCCAGTTGAGTTTTTGGGTTCGCACCGATGCTCTCGAGCCCCCCAAAGCCATCTTCTTGGAAGTCAACACGCATCAAGGAACGCGGCGTTGGGTTTGGACTAACCGGCCGGAGGATGCCAAGTTGCTTAACGCTGGCGAAGATCGCGTCGTCGGCAAACTTCCCAAGCCCGGTGCTTGGCAACAGTTCCGCATCGCGGCCCTCGATCTGCCGGCTGGAGCCCAAGTCAACGAGATCAAATTCGGACTCTTTGGTGGCATCGCGGCGTGGGACGGAATCGGCGTCACGGGGATCGCGCGCGTCGAGGACAACGCTCGCAGCGATTGGCAAGCATGGTGGCAACGGCACAAAGGAAAAGCGGCGCCGCACGCAGATGGTCCGGTTGCCCAAGCCATCAAAGACGGTCCGGAAAGCGAAGCAGGACAAAAGCAGCGAGATGGAGTCAAAGCCTATTTCTTGACGTTGATTTCCGATTCGGTCCCAGCGCCGATCCAAAAGGCTCGGTCCGCATGGAATGAAGCTCGCATCGCACGGCTCGCGCTCGAAGATTCCATCCCTGGAACGATGATTTTCAAGGATCGTGGAGAGCCCCGCCAAGCGCACGTCATGACGCGTGGTCAATACGATGCAAAGGGAGAACCGGTTTCCCCGAGCACCCCGACCGCGTTGCCTGCGTTGCACGCGAACGACCCCAAACGCCCCAATCGCCTCGATCTGGCACGTTGGTTGGTGGCAGCCGATAATCCGTTGGTCGCCCGAGTGGCCGTCAATCGTTTTTGGCAGCAGTTGTTTGGCACTGGACTGGTCAAGACTGCAGACGATTTTGGAACGCAAGGCACCCCGCCATCCCATCCCGAGTTGCTCGACCACCTGGCCTATCGGTTTCAAGCCACCGGCTGGGATGTCAAACGATTGATCCAAGAGATCGTATTGAGCGAAACGTTTCGCCGCGATTCTCGAGTCACGCCGGCGTTGCTCGCAGCCGATCCCGAGAATCGATGGCTAGCTCGCGGACCACGTATCCGTTTGGATGCCGAACAGATTCGCGACAATGCCTTGGCCGTAAGCGGATTGTTGGTCCGCAGTTTGGGTGGCCCGGGTTTCCGCGGGTATCAGCCTCCCAACATTTGGGAACCGGTCGGTTACGGCGATTCCAATACGCGGTATTACATCCAACAGCATGGCGATGCGTTGTATCGACGCAGTCTCTACGCCTACGTCAAGCGAACGGCTCCCCCTCCATTCATGTCGAACTTTGATGCGCCCAATCGCGAAACCTTTTGCACCCGGCGCGAGCGCAGCAACACGCCGTTGCAAGCGTTGCAACTCATGAACGACGTTCAGCATTTCGAAGCCGCGCGCTGTTTGGCCGAGCGATTGCTGCGCGATGGCGACCGGGATGATGCCGACAAGATCGATCGTTTGTTCGAATGGGTCGTAGCGCGCCGTCCCGACGACGCCGAACGACAATCGGTATTGCGCGTCGTGAACCAGATGCGCCAGCGATGGACTGCGGCGCCCGACGAAGCCGTTCGCGTCGCATCCTCGGGTGAGCGTTGGCGCGATGCTTCCCTCGATCCGACCGAAGTGGCGACCTGGGCGCTGGTCAGCAACCTGATCCTGAATCTGGACGAGACCCTCACCCGCAATTGATGCGACTGACCACGGTCCCGTTGCCTACATTTGTTCTCCCCCAAGTTTCACCAACAGACGTTTGCTCCTATGAACCCCATCCACTCCTTGCACCTGCAACAAACACGCCGCCAGTTTTTTGGAGATCAAGGACTGCGCATGGGACGGATCGCACTCGCCGCGCTCTCGGGACATGCATTGGGAAGTGCGACTGCGTTGGCCGATGCCGGAGCAACGCAGACAGTCCATCCTCCGCTTCCTGGATTGCCTCATTTTGCGCCCAAGGCCAAATCGATCATCTACCTGCACATGAACGGTGGTCCTTCGCAAATCGATCTATGGGATTACAAACCCGAGTTGAGCGAACAGTTCGACAAAGACCTGCCCGATTCCATTCGCCAAGGGCAGCGGATCACGACCATGACCAGCGGGCAGAAGCGATTGCCCGTAGCGCCGAGCAAATTCAAGTTCTCCCAACATGGGAAGTGCGGTCGTTGGGTCAGCGAACTGTTGCCGCATACAGCTGGCGTTGTCGATGAGTTGGCGGTGATCAAGACATTGCACACCAACGCCATCAACCACGATCCGGCGTGCACCTTCGTGATGACCGGCAGCGAAGTGCCGGGCAAGGCGAGTCTCGGGTCCTGGCTCGCGTACGGGTTGGGGAGCGAGAGCAATGACTTGCCCGCGTTTGTCGTGCTGACACCGACGTGGTCCGCGACGGCTCCCGCACAGGCTCTCTTTACACGCATGTGGTCCAGTGGTTTCTTGCCGACGCGATTCACGGGCGTGGCCCTCCGCAGCGGAGCCGATCCGGTTTTGTATTTGCGCAATCCCGAAGGGGTCACCTCCGCCGATCGCCGCGCGATGCTCGACGCGCTGTCGGAACTCAATCATCATCGATTTGAATCGTGGCAAGACCCCGAAATCGAAACGCGCATCGCGCAATACGAGATGGCGTATCGCATGCAGTCGAGCGTCCCCGATCTGGTCCGGATCGAGGATGAGCCGCAGTCGGTGCTCGATCTGTATGGGCCCGACGTGACTCGACCTGGAACATTTGCGGCCAGCGCGCTGTTGGCGCGGCGCATGGTCGAGCGCGGAGTGCGCGTCGTGCAGTTGCTCCATCGCGGATGGGATCAACACGGCAATATCGCCAACGATTTGCCGGCGCAGTGCCGGGATGTCGATCAAGCGTGTGCGGGGTTGGTCCGCGATTTGAAACAGCGGGGATTGCTCGACCAAACGCTGGTCGTTTGGGGTGGGGAGTTCGGCCGAACGGTGTATTGCCAAGGGGGCCTGACGCGAGAAAACTATGGCCGGGATCACCATCCCAAGTGTTTTTCCATGTGGCTCGCTGGGGGTGGCATCCAGGGAGGCATCGAGTACGGGACCACCGATGACTTTAGTTACAACATCGTCGACCGACCGGTCCATATCAACGATCTGAACGCCACGTTGCTGCATTGCATGGGCATCGATCACGAACGTTTCTCGTTCTCGTACCAAGGGCTCGACCAGCGATTGACCGGAGTCGAGCCGCAGAGGGTGGTTAAGGAATTGCTTGGCTCCTGACCTCCTTGCCCTCTTCACGCTATCTTAACGCATCCTTCACTCATGGTCGTTACCATCTCCTCCGACTGGAAGAGGAATATGTCATTGCATTTAAGCCAAGATTTGAACGAAGCCCATCATTCGTTGCTCAAGCTGTCCGGAAAAGTCGAAGACATGATCGCGCTCGCGGTGAAGTCTTTGGTTGAACGGCGTGGAACGCTTGCCAGCGAAGTGATCCATCGAGACTCCGAAGTCGATCGGGACGAAGTTCGCATCGAAGAGGAATGCCTCAAGATGTTGGCGTTGCATCAGCCGGTGGCGGCCGATTTGCGTCGCATCACCACGATGCTCAAGGTGAACAATGACTTGGAACGCATTGCCGACCTCGCGTGCAACATCGCGCAGCGAGCCGACAGCCTCTGCCCATTGCCAGAGTTTCCGATCCCGAGCGGCATCAACGAGATGGCCACGATGATCACGCAGATGGTGCGGTACAGCTTGGATGCCTTTGTGCGTCGCGATACCGCGCTGGCTCGCAGTGTGATTGAAATGGACGATCCCGTGGATGCAAAGAACGTCGAAGTGATCGAAATCCTGGCCCGCTTGATGGAACGCGACCATACGCAGATCGTCGCCGCCTTGCACTGCTTTTCTGCATCGAGGCATCTCGAGCAGATTGGCGATCACGCTGTCAGCATCGCGGAAGACATCATCTACATGGTCGATGGAGTCATCATTCGGCATCGGCAGAACGCGGCCAACTTCCCTCCGTCATAGCGTTGCGATGGACATCACAGTCTCCAAGCCATGATTGAACGGTATGCCTAAGAGTAAGATTCTTGTTGTCGAAGACGATCGGGCCTTGTCCGAAATCCTCGTGTACAACCTGGACAAATCCGGGTACGAAGTCTCGTTGGCCATCGACGGTCGCGATGGATTGAGCCAAGCTCAACTCAAACTCCCCGACATCGTGCTGCTGGATGTGATGCTCCCGGTGATGGATGGGATCGAAGTCTGCCGGCGACTGCGGGCCAAGCCCGAAACCGCCAGCGCACTGATCATCATGTTGACGGCAAAAACCGAGGAAGCCGATCAACTCATCGGCTTCTCGGTGGGAGCCGATGACTACGTGACCAAACCCTTCAGCGTCCGCGTGTTGCTCGAGCGGATCAAAGCGTTGCAACGGCGCAAGACCGCCCGAATCGAAGAAGACAACGATATCGTTTCGCGCTGCGGGATCACCCTCGATCGACGTCGCTATCGCGTGACGGTCAACGAACAACTGGTGGAATTGACCAAGAGCGAGTTTCGGTTGCTCGACACCCTCATCCGCCAACCCGGCCGCGCCTTTGATCGCAGCGAGTTGATCGACTCGGCACTGGGCGAAGACACGCTGGTGCTGGAACGCACCATCGATGTTCACATCCGCGCGCTGCGCAAAAAGATCGGCCCCGAAGCCGATGCCATCGAAACCGTTCGGGGCGTCGGATACCGATTCAAAGAAGAGTGAGTTGCCGTTTCTTGCAACCGGTTTGAGCACGCTTCAACGCGCGGCATTGCAATGCCCCCAAGAGGGAATTCGCCCCGATTTTTTCTGGAAAATCGGGGCTTTTCGTTGGTC
>JBKCUI010000321.1:0-4142 GCA_046318495.1 Pirellula sp.
CGACCACTATCAGACTTCGTCCCCAGGGGATATTTTCAAACCCAACTTTGGCAGTTGAGCCAAGATGGGGACACGGCGGGGAAAAGCGAAGAGGCCGTGCGAATCTCCGGCGGCTTCTTCATTGCTCGGCACTCTCAAAGAGCAGTGGTTATAGTAACGCGAGACCTCTACTCCGTTCGCCGATTTTTTAAAAACGTAAAGAATTTAAAGCGTTGCTGAGAAAAATCGGATGCTAAACAAGTTTACAAAAATAAAATTTCAGGATTTTCTCGAATATTCAAAGCACCTTCTGAAGCCAGAAAAATAAAAGAACGCGTTGAGCATTAGTTCACCAAAAATGCCGTCGCAAATGCCGAACAAATTAAGTGCAATCCTGATTTCGCTCTTCTAAAATCCTACTTATCGGTCCACGGCAGCAAATCTAGAGACAGCTGATAAACATTTTGCGCAGGTGCTTTCACGACCAGAGGCTCGATTTCCTTTATCAATTCCAAGAGCTTTGTTTGAATTCGCTTTCTTGCTTTTTCATCGGCGGAAAAAACAACTGCAAAGCCGTATGAATTTTCCGAAGTGCTCAACTGGTTTCGGGCCTGCCCGAGGGTCTGCATTTGCATCTTCCAAGCGGGATAGAGATCAGAGGTCCGCTTGAGGTGGACTTGCTTCCTTATCGTCGTCCAGCGCCCGTCCTTTTGCGCGATGATTCCGTGCGATTCGAGGGCATCAAGGACCGAAACAATACGGTTGTGACTGACTCCAAGAATCGGTTCGAGGAGCTTGGGATTCTGGGCAAACTTTTCGATAGAAAGTGCGATGTGGATAATTTGATGAGCAGGTTCTAAATAATAGCGGGGAAAGACCTTCTCCAAAGGAGCATCTTCAACTTCGGCCTGAAGATATTTTTCTGTTTGCAGATGTTCACGCTGCATTTGATCAATTTCTTGCATCAGCTCAGACTTCCGTTCAGTCACTACACTTCGCTCGTGATCGAGTAACAACAGTAAATATCTGGTTTCCTGCTGGGAAAGCTTTAGCTCTTTGCAGATCAGATAAAGCTGATCCGGCTGGAAAGAGGCTCGGCCCTTCAGAACATTCGTGACATGTGCCTTCTGAACGCGAGAGGCCTTCGCAAGACGCTCGAAAGTCATGCCGAGTCCTTTGCCTCTGGCCTCTTTAACTAATGACGTAATGATCTGTCGTAGGTCGGTTTCATCATAGATATACATGGGTATCTTTAAAACATACTTTATAAATCTTGTATGTATCTTTTAAATTTACTTAGTTGTGGCGTCATTGTAGCTTCGAAGCTAGGGGGAACATATGAATTTCATCAAAACTTTGATTTCTATTATCGCCACTTTGCCAACCATCGCCCTCGCCGGAGATTGGAGCAGCGGCGGTGGCGCCATCCTTCGCAATGCAAACAATCCATGGTTCTTGGAAAACACGAAGGAAGTTTCTTACTGCATCAAGTTTGACACCAAATCTTTTTCAGATTTGCCAACGCCGTTACCAGAAATCGTGGAGACCGCCTTCAAATACTGGAAAACGCAAATGAGCGACCTAAATGCGACCACGAACGGCTACCCTATTTCAAAAGACCCGAAAGTAGATTACGTCATTATCCGAGTTGCGACTCAAAAATTCGCTTACAATGCGAAGTGCTCCGGAAATGAGGACATAACTTTCCAATTCGGTGTACTCGATTCAAAGCAGAAGAAATTCTTTGGCAAATCGTCTGGCATTATCGGAGCCGCCGTTCGCACCGACTATGATGAGGTTAACCTCAAAGGCAAAGGCTTCGTGTACATCACCGCCGACAAAGGCTCCAACCAGTACGAAGGCGATCATTTGCGTCCCAATGCCTGGCATGAGGGAAAATCCGGTCTTCTCTTCCGAGCCGTTGTTCACGAACTCGGTCATGTGTTTGGCCTTTCCCACGGTGGCGAGGGAATCATGGCCGAATCCTACTCCGAATCACTTTTACGAGACCGAGCGGTTCCCGCCGAATACGCGAACGGATTTGAACTTCCTAACTTCTTCCACTTCAACTTATCACCCATGCTGTCTTCTCAGTTGATGGGCTCCGAAATTTGCCAAGGAGAAATGGCGAAGAAACTCTTCGGTACCGAATTTCAATGCCCCTTTAGTCGCCTTAAACAAGACGGGCCTGATCGGTTTCTGCTAGTCGCGAAACCTCCTGGCAGTGATGAAGAAAAACTGATTGGTACGCTCGAAGGCAAGACAAGCCTGCGCGTTCCTGGAAATGGATTCGGAGTGAGCGTGGTTCTGACTGACCGCCAAAACGTGTACTCTGAAAACGCGAATAACCACCTCCGATTACGTGGACCAAGTCTTCATATGGGAAGATTCGTCGGAAAGTTTAAGCCCGCGTTCAACGGTGGCAAGACATTTACCGCAGTTCTTATTTTAAGCCCTGAAGCAGCCACTTTTGATGGCGTCGTCGATGGCGAGTATCTCACCAACATCATGAATTGGAGCTTCTCTTCCATCGGAAGATTTTAGCTGATTAAAAAATATGAGATCTGAAGCGCGCCGAACACTAGGTGTGCTTTGTTGATCAAAACTTCGATCGGATAATTTTGATGATTAAGCGGCGCCAGCGAACCTGAGCGCCGTTCTTCTTCCAAACAAGTGTTATCTGATCGCGAACTTTTGAATGGATTGCCAGCAATCAGCTTCAGGGGAACCTGGTTCTGCTTTGTTATACTGAAATCTATTGGAAAGTTTCATCAACTGTTCGAATAAATCACTAGAAATTGCTTTTCGATCTCGTTTTAGCACAGCGACAACGACATCAAATGCAAGACTATGCTCGTTGTGCTCTATAAAATCTTCGGCGTGCTGAAGATCTCTGCCAGGTGGTATGTCTGCCAACTGTAAGCATTGCCTCAAAAGCCGCTCAGACTCTTCCCAGAAAGCGATTTTTTCTTCTTTGGAAAAATCCGAGAAAGATTTGATGGCCATGCCTTAATCACAACACCTTGCCAGTTTGCGATCAACATTCAAATGCCTTTGCCTATAAGGCCGTTATCTTCGACTTGAGCCTTGCTGACGATTTTTAGTGGGGCTTGGCTAAGGGGACAGTTCGTAAAGCCCGAAGGCATTCCCGACCTATGGCGGTCACGTGAACGAGCAAATCTGGGCGTTATCGTTGACTGAGGATTCTGGCCGCCCAGGAACGCGAAGAAAAATAATCACTCGAATTTCATCGGCGTGCGCGGCGGATGAGCTAAGTCGTCCGCCTTCGGGTCCAAGAGGCAGGGATTTTAAAGCTACTTTCGGGGAGATAGCTTACAGTCGATATTTATAGACGTTTGAAGTGTCGGGCTTAAATAAGTCATTTTAGCAGAGGAAAAGTTATCAAAACCCATTTGTGATTCAAATTCCCAAATGTTAAATTTATTTAATTTAGAAGCTCTTCCTCTTCCCTTGAGGATCAGCAGGTTGTACTCGGGAGAATACATCGCGGTAATTTCAGCTGCACCACTCTGTTTCTCAATATATGTTTTAAGCGGATAATTTCCCGAGAGGGCAGGAACAACAAATTCTGTATCTTTGGAACTATTGATCCCTTTGATAGTCTCATCAAAAGCTAATTGATCGAACTCTAACCGAGAGGCGTCTTTAGATCCTGTTTGTCGAATGGTACACTCAAGCGGTGGATTTTCGATAAGCGGCCGCGCACGCTCGCAGAACATTTGAAGATTACGGCTTAAGTTTGCGTTCAGACAGCCACCTAGATTTACAACGGGAGTAGCTTGAACATTTTCACTAGCCACCGAACGATTGTTTGCATGCGCACATCCAGCAAGAATCAAAGTTGAGGCCAAAAATAATTTCATTCAAAATCCTTGAGGTTAGGGCACTAGACGTTTCACTTCTAATTGGTAGAGAATTATTTAGAAAAACACAAGGGCTGAAAAATCACCAAGACTAATGTATTGAATCCGAATGAATAGCAGGCAGTGGTCGGTCATTGCCAGTGAGTCTTCCTGAGCAGGGATTTAATCAAAGGCCAAAAGGTCCGCCTTTCAGATCATGTGGGAAGGAGTCGCGCAAGCTAAATGCGATTCCGGATGACTGCACCACTGGTGGCGTCATTAAAGCAATCCTAAATGGCT
>JBKCUI010000322.1:0-2128 GCA_046318495.1 Pirellula sp.
GCCTTCGGTTTCCGTTCGTTCCCACCCATCCGGCATCCGATTGAGTCCCTCCCATGCCATCTCGATCTCGCTTTGTACGGCGCGCGGCTTGTGTGCTTCGCAGCGCCATCGCATCGAACGTGTTCCCTGCCTCCATCGACGCAATGCCGCACGGAATGCGATGCGATCCGAACACGGACCATTCCACAATGCCTCCTGCGGAACGCGTTGCGCGAACCCAAAGCGCTGCGTCGGGCCGCGCGGTCGGATTGGCTTTGGCGTTGTTCGGGATCGGAATGGGGAGTGCCGTTCAAGCTCAGGATGCGCCGCAAGCAACCGCATCATCTCAGAGTGCAGGACCGCGTGGAGCGAAGGTCGCCCGGCTTGGAGACAAACTGGAATGGGCTTGGACCCAAGAAGAAGTCAACGCGGCCGGGGAAGGGTTTTGGCCGCAGTATCGCGGACCGCACGGCGATGGGATCGCGGCTGCGACGGCCCATCCACCCCTTCGCTGGAGCGAGACCGAAAACGTTCGGTGGAAGGTCAACCTGATGGGCAAGGCATGGTCCTCGCCGGTTGTATGGGGAGACCGCATTTGGCTAACCAACGCGACCAACGACGGATTGACGATGTCGGTGGTGGCGGTGAATCGCCATCGGGGCACGGTCGAGATCGATCGACCGGTGTTCACCAACGACAAAACGCAAAAGGACTATCACGAGTTCAATTCGTATGCCTCTCCGACTCCCATCTGCGACGGTCAGCGTGTCTACGTGACCTTCGGTGCGTATGGTACTGCTGCACTCGATTCCAAAGATGGCACGGTGATTTGGCAGCGTCGCGACTTGCCCTGCAACCATTACCGAGGTGCGGGCGCCAGTCCGATTCTGTTTGAGAACCTGTTGATCTTCGCTATGGATGGATTCGATTACCAGTACTTGGTCGCCCTGGATCGCAACACCGGAGAAACGGTTTGGAAGGTCGATCGGGACGTCGATTATGGAACCGATGATGGGGATTGGAAGAAGTCCTACGGGACGCCGCATGTGATTGAATTTAATGGGCAATTGCAACTGATCAGCCCGGCTGCCAAGGCCGTGCTCGCCTATGCTCCGCGCTCGGGTGAGCTGCTGTGGAAAGTCCGCTACGAAGAGCATTCCAATGCCAACCGACCGCTGTTTGACGGGCGGTTGGTCTACTTGAGCTCCGGCTTTAGCAAAGCCAAGCTGTTAGCGATTCGTCCCGATGGGCGCGGCGATGTGACCGACAGCCATGTGGCGTGGCAAGCGACGCGGGCGATTGGTTGCAAACCATCCCCGGTGTTTCTCGGAGGCAAGCTCTGCTCCCTCGAAGATCGCGGCGTGTTGACCGCGATGGATCCGGCCACCGGGGAGATCGTTTGGCAAAAGCGCCTCGGCGGGGACTTTAGCAGTTCGCCGATCGTCGCCGATGGGCGGATCTATTGCTTGGATGAACAAGGCAAAACGCACGTCGTCGACGCAGATGGGAATGTCTTGGCAGAGAACACGCTCGACGCGGGTTGTTTGGCGTCGCCTGCGGTGGTTGGCAACACGTTGATCGTTCGGACGCGAACCAGTTTGTACGCGTTGCAACAGCCGTAATCCGAATCGCGACGATCTGGCTGTGCCAGCGCCGCTAGGCCGATTCGATGATTGCTGCGGGGTGGGAGTTTTGAAGTTGCGCCATACGCGTCTCATCCCATTTCATTTCGCGATTCCCCTCGGTTTTTCGTACTCGTACTCCGCGTTAGCAGTACTCGTACTCGCACTCGAAGATAGGGCAACGAGTACGTGTACGAGTACCATTTCATTGAGTACGTGTAGGAGGGGAACCCGCAGTGCGCAACTTCAAAAGGCGGGAGCGAGGATGGAATGCATGTCTCCGCCTAGAAGGAACTCCACGGTGGCGTCGACGCAGCGAGGGTCTTGCATCAAGAACGAGTGCAGGACGGGGACGGTAGCGAATTCACGCATGCCTTCGAGTTTGGCCTCTTCGACGGTGACCACCCCATCGCTGGGACCATCCAGCCACGGGTTTTGGACTGGAAGCGACGAGATATCGCCGGCGATGACCGCGAAGGGGCATGGTGGAATGCCGACGTGCTCGAGCATCTCGCGCCACTGAGGTC
>JBKCUI010000323.1:0-11467 GCA_046318495.1 Pirellula sp.
AGTGGCCTATGCCGTTGGTTCGAAACTTGCTGTCCATGCTGCGCCAGCCACACATGCCAGCAAACCTCGCACCGACATTGGCCAATCCAGAGTGCCGCAAGCGAAAAGTTCAACTGGCATCTTGTCACCCCGAGTGGCCAAAGGCCAATAGAGAGTAGAAAGGAGAAAGGTGAGAGTAGAGCCTCCTCGGCACATCGATCGCGGGCAACTCCCGCGATCCCCCCCGCCGCGCTCACCCGACTTTCTCCCGCCCTACTCGGCTACCTTTCTACTACCAACTTTCTCGTTGGCATGGCCGTGCGCTCAGCGAGTATTGCATTGCATCAGCGTTTCGGTTTGATGGACCGCACCACCGATAGGTCGACAACATCGATGGTTAGGTGTTCGCCAACGCCAAGCGGATCACGAGCACGTGCGATGCACACAACTTTTGCTTTGCGAATCGCGGCAGCGCGACGATCGCTGGGCTTCCGTTCGCGTGGGAATCACAGGCAGGCCACTGCGGCCTCGGCTGCATCGCTGACAACGTTGACTATAACGCACCATGGTGCGAGTCCGATTCCCAGTCCGACTTTTGAAATCACTCTTCTCTTTTCTAATCAACAAGGCTCACCCATGCGTCGAACTCTTTTCGCCCTAGCCGCTTGCATGTTCGCTTTGTTTTCCTCCTCCGCCGCGCTGCCTTGCTCGCGCGTCCTGTGGGTCGCAGGAGACGGTCAAGTCTTCGTAGGCCGAACTCAAGATTGGACAGAGAAGGCAAACTCCTCGTTTCGAGTCTATCCGCGCGGTATGAAACATACTGGCGCTGTGGCGGAGAATCCTCATCAATGGACGTCCAAGTACGGTAGCTTGGTCATCACCGGGTACGACCTCGCCACGCACGAAGGGATGAACGAAAAAGGACTCAGCGCAGCCATTCTCTACCTAGCCGGAGAATGCGATTACGGCAAGCGCGATCCCAAACTGCAAGGCATCGGCGTCACCCAATGGGTGCAGTACTACCTAGACAATTACGCCACCGTCGCCGAAGCGGTCGAAGCCCAGAAGTCCTTCCAGTTCCAAATCGATTCCTTGATTCTGCCCAACGGATTTCCGACCTTGGTCCACCTCTCGATCTCCGACAAGACGGGCGACTCGGCCGTGATCGAATACATCGCAGGCAAAGCCCAGGTGTATCACGACAAGCGGTTCACTGTCATGACCAACGAACCCACGTACGACAAACAAATCGAAAACCTCAAGCAGTACCGCACCTTTGGCGGAGACAAACCATTGCCCGGTGAAAGGACCCCGACGGACCGATTCGTGCGCGCCGCCTACTACGCCCAAAACCTTCCGAATCCGGCCAACCGCGAAGAAGGTGCCGCATTCATGTTCAGCGTCATCCGAAACGTGTCCGTTCCCTTCGGCAAACCCGATCCCAAGAAGCCCAACGTCTCCAGCACGATCTTCCGCTCCGTGCAGGACTTGACCAACAACCGCTATTACTTCGAAAGCACCTACGCTCCGAATGTCGTCTGGATCGATGCGTCGAAACTCGATTTCACCCCAGGACGCTCCGAAATGGAGTTGAAGGTCGAACAAGACATCTTCCAACTCAACGGCGATGTGACCGACAAACTCGTGAAGGCCCAACCCTTCGTGTTCGGCGTCAACAACAAGTGAGCCGCATTGGCGTTAGCCGCAGGACCCATCAACTGCGGTTAGAGATTTGGATACGCATCGAGCCAACGCGATACCCCGACCGCATCACGCAAGGTCAAACAGCATGAACTCGGATTCCTCCAAGGCTACGGCGACGAGTTCGGTCTCAGCCGAAACGCTCATGCCATCACCGGATTCTAGAAGGTTTCCATCCAACTCAATGCGGCCTTTCAGCAGTTGTATCCATACATGGCGTTGCGCAGGGACGCGGTAATCCAGCCGCTGTCCCCGACCAAGCAACGCTAAATACACGTTTGCATCTTGCTTGATGACCAAGGAACCATCGCGGCCATCCTCAGAAGCCACCAAGCACAAACGATCTTGTTTGTCTTGGATGGAGTAACTCTTTTGCTGATACGACGGGGCCGTGTTGCGAACGTTCGGCACGATCCAGATTTGATAAAAGTGCACCGGTTCGGTAGCGGAAGGATTGAACTCGCTATGCGTTATGCCGCTGCCAGCAGAAATGCATTGAAACTCCCCAGGTCGAAGCACTTCGCCGTTTCCCATGCTATCCCGGTGACTCAATGCACCGTTCAGTACATACGAAATGATCTCCATGCTGTCGTGGGGATGGGTGCCAAACCCCTGGCCCGGGGCGACGCGATCTTCGTTCATGACTCGCAATGCCCGAAACCCCATATGAGCCGGGTCGCGGTAACCAGCAAACGAAAACGTATGGTAGGACTTCAACCACCCGTGATCGCCAAAACCGCGTTCGGTAGCTTTTCTGATTTGAATCATTTGCGTAAACGGCTCCTAGCGTTCTTGTGAAACTCGGATCGCGCCATGCGGGCTGCCATCGCCGAATCCTCGAACACAAAAACTAGCCCATGTCCTGATGCTGGACAAGCCTTTCCAACTGCGGTGGCTCGTTGCCGAGTTCCGTTTCCCCAGTGCCATCCCATCTGGCCTGCGCACCAAAGATCAATCTGCTCGGCAGGGATTCGGATCGCTCCTACGCGGCTATGGTGTCGCGCGCATCGAGTACGTCGGAGTTCCGAAGTTTCGCAAATCCAGTGTTACGTCATATCGACCTGCTGTGACCGGGATGTTGGGACCGTCTTGCTCAAGGTAACCATTCGCATCCTGCCCACCCAAATTCACGGTCCAGTCGTTCGCGTATCGAAACTTCACTTCGCCATCGGATAGTTGTACGCCCTGCGCTCTATAGACTCCCGGTTCGGACGTTTCCTTGAGTGAAATATCCTGTTTCCCTTCCCACCCTTGAGGGGTCGCCGACCCCAACAACCCCCAACTCCCTTGCACGCGTTCCAGCGATACAGCAAAGGGGCCTTGCTGAACTTTCATCGCAGAGGCGTTACTTCCTGGTTGCTGGACGAACGTGATGCGAGCGTCTCGCTCCAAATGATAAAACTCACTGCCGGTGAAAAGGATCGTCTCCACAGACTGCCCAGGCACGCTAACCGCCAGCCTGCCGTCCAGAATGGACGCATAGAGCGTCATGGCAATGGGGGTGGTGGAGCGATAGACTCCGACGTAGTTCGCAAGTTCCTCTGCGCTCACCCTTACCTCTTTCGGCTGGTTGACTTGCTGACCGGTCAACAGACGGAAAAGACCCGCGCGAACATGGCTGACATTGGCAGTATCGGAATTGCTGAGCAACACGACCGTCCACTCCCCGTTTCGGCTAAAGGAGAAATCGCTTCGAAATCCGCTGGCTCCCCCGGAGTGAGATAGGATTTCGCCGACTCCAGGCTGATTTCGGACCTCCCAGCCGCGTCCATAGCCTGGACTACCCGGCACCGGTTTCCAAGCATCGTCCATCGTCTCTTTCGACAAGAAACGATAGGAGCGAATCCCCTTTGAAAATCGAAACAGATCGTCGACGGTGGAATAGAGTCCACCTGCTGCAAACGTCTCATTTGCCTGCAGATCCTGGGCCTTGAGAGAACCGCTCGCGGAAAGGAAACGATAGGCTGTGGCTCGCTTCGTCGCCTCCACCGTTTCCAAGTGAAATCCGCTCGCCTCCATACGCAATGGAATTAGGATTCGCTCGGTCACGACCTGCTCGTAGGGTTGGCCTGTGATCTTGTGGATGATATGCCCCAGCAACGAGTAGTTCGTATTGGAATACTGCCACCCCTTGCCTGGTTGGAATGCACGTGGAGTGTCAGCGAGCAGCTTGATCAGCGCTGGCAAGTCGTTCCCCATCACACCCTTGGTATTGGCGTAGTCGGGCAAGCCGGACGTATGCTTGAGCAAATGGTCAACGGTCAGCTTGCGATCGGACGCGAGCTCTGGAAGGAACTTGGAAACCGGATCGCTCAAAGAGAGTTCGCCAAGCTCGCCTAGCTTCAAGATGATCGCGGCAGTAAACGGCTTCGTTGTCGAGTAGATCCGAAATCGAGTATCGACTTCGTTGGGTAGCATCGCCTCGGCATCGCGATAGCCGTAGCCCTTGCTGAGTATCACTTCATCTCCACGCGCTACCAATGCGCTTCCATTGAACTTCCCTAGTGACTCCAAGTAGCTCAGGTAGTCGTCTAACGATTGCGACGTTGCAGTCGCTGAATCTGCCTGTTCCATCGAGGCTTCACGACCGGTGAGGATTGCAATTGCTTCTTGGATACCTCGGACGACAAGGTCGGGATCTTCGACGTGAAGTTGATGTCCGCCAAATTTCGAAACGTGCAACGAGCTCTTCGAGGAGAGGTTCAAGAAATCGCGTTGAAGCTTCGCTGAGACAGCTTCCATACGCACGGAAACATCTTCTGGCAGATCGGCGGATAGCCGAAACGTTGGGCTATGCGTCAACACGACAACAGGGATGCTTTTCAGACTCTTGAATTGACGGGCTTGGTCTTCAGACTTTTTTCCATCGATCCTCTCTGGGTTGTTCTCGGGTTTGGAGCGTTCTCGCAAGAACGTCCGGGCGTTGCGAGCCCAGTCGGGTTCGTCAGCGGCTTCTTTCGGCAACTCCTGCAACCAAGCTTCGTCTTGATCCGGATGAGAAGCATCGACCAAAACCAATCCCGCAGACTCGTCCGGGTATCGCCCACAAAAAACGCGTGCATGCATTCCACCCAGTGAATGCCCGACGAGCAGGTATGGCCCTGGCACCTTTGCTTTCGCCAGCATCGCATGCAAGTCTTCGGCGATATCCTGACTGCTTCGAGGCGATTCAGGCGCCGGATCGCTTCCACCCAACCCGGCGCGATCGTAGAGAACGACGCGATGGGTTCTTGCCACGCGTTCTGCAATGCTTCGCCACTGCCCGCTGGACAATCCTGGCTCCCCCATGCCTGCCTCGATCAGCACGGTTGGCGAGCCCTCACCCATCGAAACCATACTCAGACTTCTTCCGCCAACGTCGACGCGAACGGAATCAATCGCCCCTTGCGACTCCTGGGCCTTGCACATGGACGGCCCAAAACAACCAGACAAGCATGCAACCAACCAAGCGACACCATGCATCCGTGCTAGGCCGAAAAAAGACGGGATCGAAGAACATTCCATGCTAGCTGCCGAGGTGTTGGAGGCCCGAATCATATGCAGTTTTTCTTTGGTTGAAACAAGCCGCACGGCACCTTGGTGTACAAAGCCCGCATGCGATTTGGCTCGGTACAGAAAACGTGAGAGTGGTTTTTTTCACTAGGACAACTAGCAGTTCGCAGTGGATCTAGGTTTCTTGGTAATTCAAGGGAACAACCAAAACAGCGATGCAACGAGGGCGCGAAGTCTCTGGCCCCATCCGCCGCTTTGCCGTTAGCCGCGGTTAGAGAGCTGGATGCGACCGATACGTTCACTCATGTCCGAAACCATTGGATGTGAATCAAGCCGGCGCTAGGAACCATAGACACGTTGATGAGAGGATAGACAACTCGCAATAAATGGACCTAACGCCAAACCCCGGCTAAAAGTCATCCGCCGCGGCGGATGTTGGCCAGTCCATCATTTCGCGACGGGCGAATCGTCCGCAGCCAGCGATACGCGCACCAACTGTTTGTCGTTCCGCGCAAACACGCTTCGCTCGGCGTACGCAGGATGCGACCAACAAACGCCGCCGCGTTGCCCCAACTGGTCGCGGGTCGGTTGAATCAATTGGCTTCTCGAAAGAATCTGCAACCCCTCCCGCGAGAGCTTGATGATCATCAACTCGCCGCGCTCGTTGAACATCCAAACGCGATCCGCCTCCCGCACCATGTGAATGGTCGCCCATCGGGCGCGCGGAACCGCCGTCGTGTCCTCCCATAATCGCTTGCCGCTCGACGCATCCAAACATCGAAACTCCCCATAGCTATCCGCCCCAAACACCAATCCATCTTCCACGATGCACGTCCCAATCATCGCATGCAAGGACTGCGTATGTTGCTCGTCCGGACCCACCGCACGCCATAACACATCCGAGGACAACGTCTCTTTCGGAGCCCGCACCATCAACGAACCATCGTAAAACGAGGAGACAAAGATGCGCTCGCCAGCGATCACCGGATCCCCAACGCCGATCGGCATCCGCGACGGCGGAAAGGAATGGCTCCAATACACATTCCCACTTTTGGGATCCAGCCCGGACAGACTGTCCCCCGTCCAACACACCAAAACATCGCTCCCGTCTTGCTGCATCAGGACCGGTGACGCATAGGCGCCACGATCCTTCAACGCCCTCCACACCTCTTTGCCCGTTTGTTTTTCAAAGGCAACCATGCACGCATCCCCAGCTCCACACACTTGCTGGATCACCAAGTCCATGTACACGATCGGAGATGCCGCGATCCCCCAGATGGGCATTTGGATATCGTAATCGCTCTGCAGATCCCGCTTCCAAATCACCGTGCCGGTCTGAGCATCCAAGCAATGAAAATGCCCCATGGCCCCGACGCAATACGCCTTGCCTTCGTGCACGGTCACGCTGGCTCGCGGACCGGCGGTGTAACTGATCCGATACTCGGCGGGATACTCCAACGTCCATAACGCTTTCCCAGTCGCCGATTCAAAACAATGCACGCGCTCCGTCGCATCCCGATCCTTGGGTTGACGATCCATGACGTACACGCGTCCCTCCGCTACGGTCGGACCGCTATATCCTGGACCGATGTCGACCGACCAGACGTACGGCAACTGCCCCTCAGGCAACTCGCGAACGATCCCTCGTTCCCTCCAAACTCCATCCCGTTGCGGTCCTCGCCATTGCGGCCAGTCGTCGGCGTTGGCGATTGCTGTGTATACGATCCCAAACCAACCGATACACGCGAGACTCAATCCCAAGAACTTCGTTCGTCCACTGATGGAATGCATACGCACCTTCCGAGCATTGATCGACACCGTCGCTAGAAACAGAACCTCAGTATACCGCGCAGGACTCGAACGAATCGCCATGCCCTTCGAGTGGCGGATTCCCCGATGGTCATGGCGGATCGCCCGATAGTTCTAGCGGTTTCCCCGACTATGATCGCGCTGGTTCCGAAATCTCTTAACCCGATCATCAATCGGCCATCCCGCGCAGCAAATCCTTCGTTATCGCCGGACTTCATTCGCTGCGGGAGTGTATTGAGGCAGGAACCACCGATCTCGGCTTGCGCACCCAAACCTTTCGCAAGCTCGAACGTTCACGGGCGATTCGGCCCGACAACCCGCGATTGTTCGCAGAGCATGGAGGACACCTAGTGCATGCATTCGGGTCATTATTAACTCGCGTCTGGTCGGCGACTTCGCATCGCCTGTCGCGGATGAAGCGGTTCTCGCATCCTCCGTTCGTCGAGCCACCGCTCCGCGCGGAGCTGTACAGCGTGGAACAGCTCGAGCGCCATGCCCGAGCCATCGCCGGACTGCACGAAGTCAGTTCGGTGCGAGGACCGGACGATTTATTGATCCGGCTGGCCGAGAACAAACAGATCATCACGGAAACCTATGACTTGATCGTGGCGGCCGCCGCGCGGGACGCCCTCAACGAACCCGCCGCAGATTGGCTTTTGGACAATTTTTATTTGGTCGAAGAACAGATCCACTCGATCGAACGCTTGCTCCCCCCTTCCTTCTGCCGCGAGCTGCCGCGAATCAATACCGGCAACCACCTCTTCCGGCCCCGGGTGTACCACATCGCGTTGGAACTGATCGCCCACGTCGATGGTCGCATCGATGCCAACAGTTTGACCGGCTTTATCACCGCTTACCAATCCGTCCGCCCCCTCAAGATCGGCGAGCTCTGGGCGTTGCCGTTGATGCTGCGCATGGCGCTGATCGAAAATCTGCGCCGCGTTTGCTTGAGAATTGGAAAATCTCGCAACGAGCGGGATCTCGCGAACCAATGGAGCCAGCGGATGATCGACGTCGTCGATCGTCAGTCCACCGACTTGGTCATCGTTCTGGCAGAACTCGCTCAGTCCGGCATCGAACTTACCGGCTCATTCATTTCGGAACTGAACCGACATCTTCAAACGCAAAGTCCATCGTTCTCCTTGGCGATCACATGGCTGGAGAATCGACTCGGCGATCAAGGGCTCACGATGGAGCAACTGATCCGCGCCGACGGACAACTCCAAGCCGCCGACCAGCTCAGCGTTGGAAACAGTTTTTCGAGCTTGCGCTTTCTCAGCGCCTACGATTGGAGAGACTTTGTCAGCGCGGAAAGTGTAGTAGAGAAGGAACTGGCCAACGACCCAGCCGGCATCTACGACCGCATGGACTTCGCGACCCGCAACCGCTACCGACATGCCATCGAAGGGATCGCGCGCCGCAGCAGCGCCAGCGAGTTGCAAGTAAGCGAGGCGGTCGTGCGCTTGGCCGCGGCGCGGCGTTGCCATCCCGAACAAGCGCGCCAAACGCACGTCGGCTACTTCCTGATCGATCGCGGTCGGCCCGAATTAGAACGCGCGGTCGGCATGCGAGGCTCCCTCGGCGTCGCCCTCGATCGACTGCGACGCCGCGCCCCGTTGCCTATGTTCCTGAGCGTGGTGATCAGCGTGGCCATGCTCGCCCTCGGACTCTTCTTTCGGGCAGCCGGCGTCGGCCCATCGATCGCGTGGATACTGTGCCTACCCGCGTTGCTAGTCGCGTCGCACCTGGGGGTCGCGTTTGCGAACTGGCTATCGATCCAATGCTTGATACCGCAATCCTTGGCTCGAATGGACTTCCGGTCGGGAATCCCGTCCGAACACCGCACTCTGGTCGTCGTGCCGACGATGCTTACTAGCGCCACGGGCATCGAAAGTTTGATCGCGGGACTCGAACTGCGGTTCCTCAACAACGACGATCCGAGTTTGCATTATGCATTGCTCACCGATTGGGTCGACTCCACGACGCAAACAACTCCCAGCGATGCCGAACGGTTGCAACTGGTCGTTGAGGGCATCCAGCGACTGAATGCCAAGTACGCGCATTTGCGAGAGGATATCTTTTATCTGTTTCACCGCGCACGCCGTTGGAACCCCAGCGAAACATGCTGGATGGGCTACGAGCGCAAACGGGGCAAGCTCGCGGATCTCAATGCGACGTTGCGCGGCGCAACAGATCGCTTCCATGTCGTGATCGGCGAGCAGAGCATTCTACCTGCGATGCGGTATGTCATCACCCTCGATACCGACACCCAACTCCCGCGCGATGCAGCCCGTCACATGGTGGGGACGATGGCCCACCCGCTCAACCGCCCAACCACGTGCCCCGATTGCGGTCGCATCCGTGAGGGCTACACCATCCTCCAACCTCGCGTCGACGTCAGCCTGCCTGGATCGCAACGATCGTTGTTTGCCAAGTGGAATGCCGTCGACGTTGGCGTGGATCCTTACACGCTGGTCGTTTCGGACGTCTATCAAGATCTCTTCGGCGAAGGCTCGTTCATCGGCAAAGGCATCTACGACATCGATGCCTTTGAACGATGGTGCCACGATTTCCCAGAGAATACCATCCTCAGCCACGATCTGATCGAGGGAGCCTATGGTCGCTCCGGATTGATCAGCGACGTCACCCTCTACGAAGAGTATCCGTCGCACTACGCGACCGACGTTGCGCGGCGACATCGATGGATGCGCGGCGATTGGCAGATCGCCGGTTGGTTGCGCCGCTCGGTTCTCAATCAAGCCCATCAACGCGTCCCTAACCCGATCTCGTGGCTTTCCGCTTGGAAGCTGCTCGACAACCTTCGCCGGAGCCTGATTCCGGTGGCGATGCTCCTGCTGTTGCTGACCGGTTGGTCGATCTCGCCACCCGCCAGCCTCGCGGCCATGGCGTTGGTGCTATCCGCAGTCTACGTTCCGATCCTGTTGACCTTCGCTACTCGCCTGTTCACCAAACCGAATGACTTGCCGCTGCGGCTTCACTTGCAGGCCGCATTGGGTGCACTATGGATTCCCACTTTGCATGGGCTGCTGACGCTGGCGTTGATCCCCTACGAAGCGGCAGTCAGTCTCGATGCGATGGTTCGCACCGGCTATCGCATGCTCATCTCGAGAATGCACCTGCTGCAGTGGCAGACCGCCAGCGAATCGCAACTCCGCACGCCTCGCAGCTGCATCGCGGTGACGCGGCGGATGATCATCGCACCGTGCATCGCGTTGACGATGGCCGCATTCCTCGCGGCCGTTCGCCCGAACAATTTGATCTTCGCCTCGCCTTGGCTCGTCGCATGGATCGCATCTCCTGCCATCGCTTGGTGGGTCAGTTTGCCGATCAAGCCTCGCACGATTCGCTGGACAACCGACCAAGAGGACTTTATGGGGCGGCTAGCGCGACGCACTTGGCGGTACTTCGAGGAGTTTGTCACCGAAGAAGAGAATTGGCTTCCTCCTGACAACATTCACTTGCAAACCACTCCGCACGTCGCACCGCGCACCAGCCCCACCAACATCGGCATGTCGCTCTTGGCGAATCTCGCGGCTTACGATTTCGGATACTGCTCTGGCACCGCATTTGCCGACAGGACATCGCGCACGCTGGCCACGATGGCGAACATGGAGCGATTCAACGGCCACTGGTTGAACTGGTATCACACGCAAACCCTCGCGCCTTTGCTGCCGCGCTACGTATCGACGGTCGATAGCGGCAATCTCGCGGGCTGCTTGATGGTACTGGCCAGCGGTTGTCGCGAAATGATCGATGCCCCGTTGATCTCGCCCCGTTGGTCGCATGGAGTCCGAGAAACCCTAGACGTGCTGCTGGAAACCCTCGATGCATCCCCCCAAGCGCAGGGCTGGAAATCGACCCGCGGCAAACTCACTCCGTGGATCGAGGAACTGCGCCGCGAACCCATTAGCATTCGCGACGCCGCGACATTGCTCGAACGGTTGTTGTGCGATTGCCAAGACTGGTCGGCCAGCGCCGACCCATCCGCAATGTGGTGGATCGAAGCGGTGCAATGCACGTGCCTCGACCATCAATCCCAATTGCGATGCTTGGCTCCCTGGCTAGAGATCGCAGATCCGGTGATGCCCGGACTATCCCCATCGCGGGGCAGCGATCCAGTCCTTGCATCGCCGTCCTCCTCGCCATCATTGTTGTCTTCATCCCCTTCGCCTCGTGAAGCCGTGCAAAGCGTGCGAGCGAAACTCGATGCGCTCGAACGCAAGGCGACGTTGGCGTCGGTGGCCGCCCTTCCGGCAACCGAACTGGCGGAACTGGAACAGCTCCTCGCTTTGGGACGTCGCGAGTCCTGGCCGACCGAGAGCCTGGATTGGTTGAATGCCGTCGCCATGGAATGGACGGAGGGAGCGCGCGCCGCAGGCCAACAGATTCAAACTCTACAACGACTGGCCATTCAATCCGACGAGCTGGCGTTGATGGACTTCACGCTGCTCTACAGCCCGCCGCG
>JBKCUI010000324.1:0-13900 GCA_046318495.1 Pirellula sp.
GGCGACTTCGTGATCGGACCAAGTCGCGACCACATCTGGGCGGGTGCGCAAGATGATGTGCATGTGGTTGGACAGGATGGCGTAGGTCAGCACATCGAGGCCAAAAACAGAAGCGAGGCACTCCAATCGCTCCCGGATCCATTCTCGGCGGAAGTCGTAGTTTCTGCCTGTGACGGCGTCTTCGCCGGCCAGAAAGGCACGTCGGACACAGCGTTGGATGCAGTGGACGATGCAGACTTGGTTGGGTTCGAACAGTTCGGCTCGTAGAGGTCGTGGCATTTGAGGATCTCCTATACCCAAAAAGCTTACCAGATCCGCGCAGATAGTCAAATAGGTGGGTGGCACGTAATGAGAATGAGAGCTGGGTTAGCCGATGCTGCGAGCCAGCCAACTGCTCAGGAGCATGTGAATTGCGGCTGCCGCAGAGAAAATGAGGATGACTGTGTCGAACGTTCTCTGCGGGATGCGGTGGATGATGGCCCTGCCAATTCCCAGCCCGACCACAATCAAAGGCAACAGCACGAGATTGAGCATCAAGGTTTCACGTTGAATCAAGCCGAGGTTTGCGCTAAACGGAATCTTGAGCACGTTCAGCAGCAAAAAGAACCAGGCGGCTGTTCCAACAAATTCCCGTTTGGGCAATCCAATAGCCAGCAAGAACAACCCGAACACCGGTCCAGCGGCATTGGCCAACATCGTGGTGATTCCGACCAGCATTCCCATCACCCACGCAAACCACTGGGAGTGCGGCACGTTCGCGAACCACGCCTCGCGCCGCATGCGAAGCAATTGCAATGCCGCAAGCCCTAGAATGATTGCGCCGATCAACGGGCGATAGTAGACTTCGCTCAACCGACCCATCCACCACCAACCCAACACGACACCAACAACTGCCGGCAGCATCATGCGACGCACGTATTTCCAGTCTGCGTCTTTGCCATAAATCCACATCGCCATGACGTCCCCTGCAATAAGCATGGGCAACACCACGCCGGTAGATGCTCGGGCGCCAAAGACGTAGGCGAACACCAACACATGCACCAAACTCACGCCGGAAAACCCGCTCTTGGTGATGCCGATCCCCAGGGCTGCAACGGCCAGCAATAACCACGATGTCCACGACAGATCCGTGCTGATCGCGTCTAGCCAAGTCGACCACCAGTTCATGCCCGTCGTCCTTTGCCCGCAGTCGTCGATCGATCGTTGAGCTCCTGCAAAATCTCATTGGTGCTTTCCGGGTCGACCCGGCGACAGCACTCGATCAGCCGGGTGGCCAACGCATCGAAAGGCTCTTCCCAGTCCTGTTCGGTCGTGTTCTCCGGCGCGATGCAACTGACCTCATTGACGAGCAAGATAAACCGCAGAACGTGCCGAAAGAGCATCCCCTCCTGCTTCTGAAATCCTTTGGCAAGGATGTACTTGTTGAAGTCGCAATTGAATTCAAGCAATTCGCCCACCACCCAAACACTTCGCGTGTACACGTCGTGCACACCAGGAAAGTCATAATCGAACAATCGCCGCAGCTTTTCTCCCAATGCCAGCGGCCGAGGAGGCGGCGGCCGAAAACGATCGTCTTCGCGACGACGCTCATTGGTTGCATCTTCGTCGTCTTCCTCTTCCTCTCGCTGCCCTGTGATCTCAGACACTCCGATCAACCCCAATTCCAGCAACTTGGGATGCAGTATCTCGGTGGCCAACGGGCCAAACGGCAACTCCTGCGGCAACGGTACGCGGACGATTTTGGCAATGTTGGCCGGTAACTCCAAAACGCTTTCAAGGGCTTGGATGCGCTCGAGAGGGTCGGCAAACTGCAACTGACTGATCAAGAACAACGCATAGATCGGATTGATGCTGCGGATTTCCGAAAGAAGCTCCAATCGCGGCCGAGCTTCGATCCGCTCGGGTAAGTACCCTTCGAGATCGTATCCTCGCGCGGCCGCAGCATCGACCGTTTCGTTCGATGCCGGGGCTTCGTCCTCTTCCTCTTCTTCTTCGGGTTTCTGGTCTGCGGAGGAAGCTGCAGGCGCCGCCGCGGCTTTGCCGAGATAAAGCCACGGTTGCTTCTCGAACGCGGCTTTGGTTGGGATCAACGGTGCCGGGGCTGCCGATTTTGGTTGCGGTTTGGGAACTAAATCCAAGAAGCCTGCCGTCCAAAGTGTCACCAGCATTTGATTGAGTTCGAGCTGGCTCTTGGCGATCTCTGCTGGGACTTGAAGACGTTTGGCAACCAGATCGCGCAAGGGCTGCACCGACGGGTTCTGTTGCAGCATGTACGCCAGCAACCTCCATGGCAACGGACCGCGACTGGCCAATCTAGCAGCAGGAGCAATCCTCAGCTTCTCAAACTGCTCGCGACTCCAATACGTTTCCCCCGCTCGCCGTGTGGGCATCTTCTTTTTGAGTTGCTTCTTCGCCTTGATAAGGTTCGGATCGCGAGTGTCCTCCGGGATTTGATCGTATTGCAACTTCCATCGATAATGCTTGACATCGTCTTCGTGCGCGATGGCATACACAAACCCTTCGCGATCGAACTGCGGTCGACCTGCCCGTCCAAAGATTTGCTGCGCGCTGCTTGGTTCGATGATGGTCTTCTTGCCGAAAGGACCTTTGACCAAACTCGGCAAAATCACACTGCGAGCGGGCAGATTGATCCCGGCAGATAGCGTCTCCGTACAAACACAAACGCTGAGCAGCTTTTCTTGAAACAACCGTTCAACCACCCGGCGATACTTGGGCAAGATGCCTGCATGGTGGATGCCCACGCCACGGATCAAAATCTGCTTCAGTTTGGGACCCGCCCCCTCGGAGAGATCGATGGTCTCCAATCGCTTGGTGATGATCGCTTGTCGTTCTTTGTCGATCAGTTTTTTTCCTTTGAGCAGTTCGGCCACTTGCCAACACTGATCACGATTGAAGCAAAATACCAACCCTGGCGTTCGTCGGCGCGCGTCATCTCCCTCCGCAATGCGTTCTAAATGTTCGTCGAGGTAAGCATCTTCCACCCATTCGAACTGCAGCGGGACTTTCCGATCGGTGCTCTGCACCAACTCGACGTTGCGCCCGTGCGAGCGCAGCATCCACTGGCAGAATTCCACGCTGTTGCCAATCGTAGCCGATAGCAACATCAATCGCACGTGCTTGGGAAGCAATCCAATGCTTAGCTCCCACACGATCCCCCGCTCGGGATCGTTGAAGCTATGAAACTCGTCCATCACCACACTGGCAACGTCGTGCATCGAACCTCCATCGACTTGCAATAATCGATTGAGCAAGATCTCTGCAACCACCACCAACACCGGCGCATCCGGATTGACTTTGCGATTTCCAGTGATGAGTCCGACCGACGAGATTGGAAACCCCCATCGCACTACAGACTGCTGCAGTTCCTGCAGTTTTTGATCGGTCAAGGCGATCAGTGGAGTCGTGTAATAGCAACGCTTGCCCGTCCGCAGCGCTTCGTAAATGGCACCTTCTGCAATCAGCGTTTTCCCGGTACCCGTCGGGGCGCACACCAGCACACCATGCTGGGCCGTAAACCAGTTGAGGAGTGCTTCTTCTTGGACCGGGTACGGAGCATACGGGAGCGTCTCAAAGTACTCGGTCGCGATGGCATCGCGGTCAGGCGGATCGGAATCGGGTGTTGGCATCCCGACATCGTATCACGTTTTCCCAGTGATGGGCTTGGGATCGATTCGGGACGCAATGCCTTGCAGCACGCTCGTGCCACACGATTCCCTAGGAAAACACGAGCCGCGAAAGGCTTGCCAAGGGGAATCGTGTCGGATCTTGGCAAACCGCAGGCCGCTCACGATAATGGCCGGTGCATATCGCTCGACGATGCGCACGTCTCTTCTCTGTTTTTTGATGCTTTGCGCAGAGCCCCATCTTGCCACACAAAAACCTCAAGGCCCTGGCGATCATCGTCTTTGTCTGTTTGCTCTGCTTTGGCAATGCCGTACGATACCGCGTCACGCGAGATCTCGGGCTGGCCATGGCGATCATCGACGCCGCCCATGTGGAACCCAAGGATTCACAAAAGCTCTACGAAGCCGCCATGACGGGCATGATGAAGTCGCTCGATCCACACTCCAGCTACATCGCCGCCCAGCGATTGCCTACGTTTCAATCGGTCTTTGAACAGCATTTCGGCGGTCTCGGCGTGAGCCTCGATGGCCCTCCTCGCCGGCCTCGCTTGACGGTGTTAACGACCCTCTTCAACTCGCCGGCATTCAAAGCCGGACTGCGTCCCGGGGACGTCATCGCTTCAGTGGATGGGCAAGTCGTCGACGGATGGACGGTCGACAAAGTTTCCGACAAACTTCGCGGCAAAGTCGGCACCTCGGTTACCCTGACGATCGATCGAAACGGGGAATCGTTTGATAAGACGATTCTTCGTGCCAGAATCGATGTGGAAAGCGTGGTCGGCGATCGCCGACGGGACGATGGCAGTTGGGATTTCTTGATGCAGGCAGACCCTCGCATCGCCTATTTCCGCATCGAAGTCTTTGGAGAGAAAACCGCTGCGGAATTGCAAAAGGCCATCCAGTCGTGCATTCCGCAGCCGCAAGCCATTATCCTCGATCTGCGAGACAACAACGGCGGCTTGCTCAGCGCGGCAACGCAAATCTGCGACATGTTCCTAGACGATGGGGCAATCGTCAGGACGCAAGGTCGCAATCGTTCTCACGACGAAGAAGTCCTCGCCCAAACAGGATCGCTAGGACCCAACGAGGTGCCCATCGCGATCTTGCTCAACGAACAATCTGCTAGCGCCAGCGAAGTCGTTGCCGCCTGCCTCAAAGATCGCGGCCGCGCCCTGATCGTCGGCAAACGCTCCTTCGGTAAAGGCAGCGTCCAAAACGTTATCCCCATCGAAGGCGGACGCGCCGCGTTGCGTCTGACCACCGCCTACTACTACCCCCCAAGCGGTCGGCGTATCAATCGGCATACGACCCCCGACGGCGAAGAAACATGGGGCGTCGATCCCGACGAAGGCTGCGAGATCGATCTGACCGACGAACAACTGACCCAAGCCATCGAGCGGTTTCGCCAGCGCAGCAGCCCGCCGATTCCCCACGCGAGCCTGCCCCCGGAATCACCGTCCGAATCACCGTCCGATACGCCATCTCCCGCCGACGGTGCTCTCCAAGCCACCGTCTCTACCGATCCTCTGCTGGGATCCGATAAGCAGCTCTATCGCGCCATCGAAAAGCTTCAAGATCGAATCCGATGATGCGCCCGGATAGCGCATCGCTCGATCACGGTTGCCACTTGCGAAGCGTTTCCAGCGTCTTCATCCAAGAATCGCGGTTCTTCTCAATCGTGCCGATGAGCACGATGATCGCCACCCCCATGGCGATTCCAAAAGCCCACCATGGCCACACTTGTTGGATCGCCCGCTGAGCATGCCACACCATCCCTACCAATGCGATCACGACAAAGGCGCTGCCGCAAAACAGGAAGGCTCGAACCCGCATTGCGATGCCGACCATGATGCCTAGCACCGACAATCCCAGAAGCAAAATCGGCGACCAAAACTGGGTCTCAAACGCGCGCAGCATCATCTCCATGGTGCTGCTGCAGTAGATCAGCAACACCGCGAGATAACGCGCTCCCGTCACCACAGATGGCGAAAATCGACTGCGGTTGCGCTCGAGGAATACCAACGTCGCCAGCGCCGGCGGGATGATCCACAATTGCGGATGCTCCGAAAATCGCAATCGCTCTTGGCTGTGCAAAGCCATCCAGAAGGATCCCAGCAACAACGTGATCGACAACACCTTGAGCAGAGTCATCTGCCGATACGCTCCCAACGCAGCATAGGCCACGGCGGAGCCGAACAGGAGCATCGAAAACGTCAACGGTTCGCTCCACGACGCCGATGGCGCGATCGAACTCGGAACCCAGGCCCCAATCAACGGAATCAGCGGCAGCAATAGGCTCTGCCCATGGATCGGGTCCGCCAGCGCGTCATCACCGCGATCCGAAATCCAACGTCCCAGCATCACGCTGGCGAACACCAAGGCATACACAATCAACGGCCACCAATCCGCCACCCATCCCGCGAACAGCCACGGGAAATGAAGCCGCATCGTGACGGCCGCCATCAACAACGCAACCTCTGCAAGGATCAATCCCGCTTGCCGCGTACGATCGGAAAGGGACGCATCCCCGGCGACCTTGCGAACAGCGGATCGCAAGAAGAAACCGCTCAACCCGATCCACGCCAGCATGGAAGTGATTCCAATCGATTGCGGCAACGTCGCTGCATCCATTCCTCGCAGCAGTTGCCAAGTCATGCACAAACTCAGTAGACCCAATGCAAAGGCCGCTGCCGCCAGAAGTCGGCTGGCCATCCCCATCAACGCTCCCCAGTCGAGTTGCTGGCGCAGCGGTCGTACCAACCCCCGCGCAATCCATGAAAGCCCTACCAGAACGCAGAACGATTGCTGTACGATCGCAAATGCATAATGCGCTTGCAGCCAATTCGCACTCGAATCCCCTCCCATGGCTGCCCGCCGCGCGACATCGGACCAAGCAACCAGCAACGCACCCGTCGTCGCTAGTCCCAACACGACGATACGCGGCATCCGATGGCGCAGCGATGTGGCCAAGGGCAAAATCCCCAGGGCGCTCATCCATGGCAACAGCGCCGAGAGACGCTGTGCAAACGGTTCGTGGTTCCCTAGCACCATCCATACCGCCGCCGGCAGCAATCCGATCCCAATCAAAGTGTGCAAGCCGCAAATCCAATGCCCCGCCCGCTGAAAATCATCCGACCGCGGTGACAGCGATCCCAGCCGCAACGTCGGAATCAAGTGCGTCGATTCCTTCAACCATTCGCGCAGCGTCGCTGCCAGCACGCACATCGCTGCCAGCCCCCCAAACGCCCACATCAGGAATCGATCATCTGGCGTCGCGCCCATCGCATGACCCAGTTCGATCGCTCCTACAAGTGCCAGACTCAGGATCGACACGTAGATCGCCCAGCCCCTGGAACCGGAACGCGCGTCCCACGCCCTGGCAATCGCCAGCGCGACCGATGCTACCGACATTGCAACCACCGACCATCGAATCGTAGCGACTGGCATACCAAAAGGACTGAAGCTCGCGATCACCATCACCGCACTCCAAATGCAAAGCGCGATTGGCACGTGCAAACTGGCGGACTGGTCTACGGTTGCAAACGACGCTAGCAAGTTCGGTGCAGAGGGTTGTTTTGCATCTTGGAGAGCTTCGTTGGTTGCGGTCCTCATGCGTTGCGATACCAACATCCAGACCAACCCAATGGCAGCGCACGCCACCGGCCCCCACAACATATCGATTTGCCATCGCATCGCAACAAAGCCCGAATTCAACCAATGGGCTATGCTCAGCACCGCCGCTCCGTATGCGGCAGCCATATGGCCTGGCCCAGGATGCTCGCAAAGCAATCCACGCAACAACAAGAGCAACGCGACGGCTCCCCCAAGCCCCATCACCCATCGTGGATCCACCCCAGCGGGACTCCACAACGCCAGGATGGCAGATGCGCTGGCAATGCCCCACCAACCTAGGGCTGCAGAGTTGCCTTCCAGTTGCAGGCTTTTGGGCACTCGCAATCGGAGGCCAAACACCATGGCGATCAGCCAACCGATCACCATCGCGTGCATCGGCTCCGCTTGAAACGCAGCCGTCACAGCCGAGACAAATCCCCAACCTCGCAATAGGAAATCGTGCAGGTAATTGGGAACGATCGGTGCCAGAATGCCGATCACACCCATCGCCAGGACACTCGGACGTATCCAGCCTCGGACGCCTGAGAAAATCAAGGCGCCGAATGCGAGCAGCATCCCCAGTGTCAAGATGCGATCGATCGGCAGTCCGCCCGTCACAGCACCAGACGCTTGCAGGATTTGATGGACCGCAGACACGGCGGAGAGAGCCAGTACCGGTACGATGGACAGGCATGCGAGCCACCACGCAGCGACGATCGCTGAGTCGGTGTGTCGCCCCATCGCGTTTTGCGGAATCCCTGGATTGGACCTCCTCGAAGCGAGCTCCGAAACGTTTCGCAGCCACACAGCCGCATGGGTCATCCAACTCATGCTGGCGATGCTCAATGTCGTCATCCCCAAGAGCCAAACCGATGCAGGCAACGGCCAATTTCCTAGGGTCGCAGGAATCATCATCCCCGCTATGGTCATCCAACCCGCTGCCGAGGCAGCATGCGTTGCAATCGCTTTTGCAAGTGCATTGTCTAGCACCGAACGCAACCATCCCGCCAGCGTCACAAGCATGATGGGGCCGAGCCAACTCAGCGTCATCCCCCAACGGTGGATATCGTTTGCGGCCGTCCATGCTTCGCTCCACGGCGCGATGTCGATGCCCGGGGTCCATCGCATACCAAAACCGATGCATGCGAGCAGCGACAGCCCCCACACACCGACCCTGCTCAACTCGTAGAGCGTTGCCATCGGCGATGGAGGAGCCCCCCATTTCCATCCATCCTCGGCGCTGAATCCGATTAAAGAAGTCGCCATCTCGGTCGGTTTGCTTCGGGCGAGGCTCCATCGGGAGCACAGCACGCAAACAAGCCCTTGCCCCCACATCGCACCCATCCAAGCTCCCCACGGCCATGCGAAACAACCGATCCATAGAACGGCCAACCACCCCGCAACTCCCAACAAGCCAAACCACGTTGACTCCATGCGTCTCGTCGAGAGCATTCTGGCCAGGACGGACCAACTAGCAATCGCCAAGCCTCCGGTCACGAGCAACGCTCGCCGATGCGCATCGGTAGAAGCAATCCAATCGGCTTCCAGCAATCGGCCCGAAAGCCAGCCCATGCCGTTTGCCAATTCCAGGCTGCTTGCAAGCAACACCACGCCGGCGATGGCGATGCCACAGCCAGCGGCCATCACTGCGAACGCAGAAGGATCTACCAGCATCGAGCCTCGTGCAGGCGAATCGTTTCGCATCGCGTGCAACGCGCTTCGCAAACGACCTTCGCTCTTCAGTCCCGCCGCCACCCAAGCCATCATGCATGCGAAGCAAATGCAAACGTTGGCCAGCGGCGTGAGTTGACTCCAAAGCTCCCAGTGCTGCCCGGCGAACAACATCCATGCCAACATCCACAAACCGCCCGCAATCCAACCGCTTTCGAGCAGCGTTGTATCGGACCGAAGCCAACTTGCCGCGATCAGCGCGATGGGCAATGTCCAACCCCATGGACGGACCAAGTCGAACGACGCGTGCGACATCCAGAGTCCTGCGTTGGCGGCCAACGAGAGGACAACCGAAGCCACGACCACCCATTCGATCGCTCGGTTGGAGGGATGGCCGATCGCGCTGCGGGATGCCGAGCGCTTCGACCATGCGATCGCCGCTAGACCTAACCAACCCAGCGCCAGCAATGCGTACCCGATGCAGGTGCTTGTTCCTATGCGCCATCTCGAGATGGCTTCCGGAATCCAGGTTGCGTTCTCGCACACACGCGTGGTCCCCAGCATGCACAATCCCATGCCAATCGCCGCTACCCATCGTCGATCGGGTTGCAATAGCATGCCGACCATCATGGCCATGGCACCATACAAACACAGCAACGGTGGCGCCCAATCCCCTCCATATGGCGTGCTACCCCATGGCACCACCGAAGCGACCACCGATAGCAGCATCGTTCCTGCGAACGCGCCCCCCCCTCCGACCAGCAGCGACTCCCCAAACTCTGCAGCGCCAGCCCGAGCTCGCCATCGCGCTTTCCAACTGGGAAGTCGTTGCAGCCAATCGAGGTTCGAAGGCTTGGCATTCGGATCCGAAACCCCGGCATCTCCTCGACGCGCCAGCACCCATCCGATGGAAGCGGCCAGCCCGCTGAGTCCCCCCAAAACCATCACGCGTTGCCAACCCACCCAATCGCTCCACACCAGCGCTGGGGAGGGCTTGAAAAATTGCTCCAGCCACAGCGTTCCGCACACAAGGCTCACGATACTTCCTACGGTCATGGCAAAGCGGGAGCGGCTGATGACTCCCAACGACCAGATCCAAACGCCGACGATGGCCAGCATCAGCACTAACGGGGTGCGATCTTCGGTTAGTCGCCATAATGCTCCTGCAGCGATCACCGAAGCGACGATACCGATCAGCCAGCCGAAGATGACCATCCCGCTCGCTTCCCCTGCAACACGCATGACCGCAGGTTGCACCGGAGTGCGAGGCAGAAAACGCGAGAGCCAATCGGGCCATCGCGCCGGCGTGTTGCTCACCACGATTCCCCAAGCTCCCCATACGCACGCCAAACAGCCCACGATGAGCCAGTTCCATTCATTGGCGCGGAAGTCGAGCTGCCACTGCATCCAAGCGAAGATCAGGACGGTCAGCATGGCAAAGAGCATCTGCACCGCATTTCCCAATTGCCGACGGTAGAACACAAACGTCGGCCGTTGACGCAGGGCCGCGCTCAATGCCAATTCCCATGCTGCAAACCCAGAAACCAGTGCGGCTGGTAGCAACAATGCCGCCGCCCATGCAGGGATACTGCTCTGTTTGGCCAGCGAAGCGATGGGGACCAGGGAGACGCTTGAGAGGATCACGCTCATCGCCAGCGGCAACCAAGCCTTCGGAAACAGGGACTGCGCCGCAGTGATGGCCAGTCCGCCATATACCAGTACCCCCACTCCCAAGACGCTCCAAAACTGCAGATCCATTACCGCCTCGCCCTCGCGGCGAGAAAGCAGAATCCCGATCATCACCGAAAGCGGGATCAACATGAGGGCGATATGCAGGATCCCTCGAGACGTATTTTGCAGTTTCCATCGCTTCAGCGTGTACTGTCCTGCCCCATGCACCGCCACGGTGGCCAACATAAAGACCACCGATGGGAAAAACCGGCTGGTGCCCGCCAGCGTCTTCCACAAACTGATAACCAATCCGACCGAGCAGACCACGATCAACGTCGCTGCCGTCAACTCCATCCAGCGAATGTTGGAGCGTTCCATGAAGGCCAGGATCATGTCGGCGGTCCACTGCTTGGCTCGCTGCGACGGCGGAACGACAGGCTCGTTGCTTGCTCGCCCATCGGTGTTGCCCCGGACCGCATCCCGTTCCTCGTCGTCCATATCCAACGGATGAACTTCGACGGGTGCGGGAGTCGTTGGAACCGAGGCGCTTGTCGCAGGGGCGCTCGGGAGTGTTGCGATCGCAGGAGAAACGATCGGCGGCACGATGGCCGGCGCACTTTGGGCCGGCGCATTTTGGGCTGGTGCTGCAGGACGCATCGCAGGTTGGTCTGCCCTTCGCAACGCCAGGATGATATCGGCCAGTTGACGCGACTGGGCCGCATCCAACGCGCAGCGCGCCTTGCCAAACTGAACCAATCGCTCCGCCGCCGCGAGATCCTGCGCGAGGGATGGCTTGTCGCCGGAATGACTGATGGCATGGCAATGAGGGCATAACAAGGTCCGTTGCATCGGGCGCTGACAGTCCTTGCATAGGCTCCCGCCAGACAACGTTCGGATCATCCAAATCAAAAACAACCAGAACAAATGCCCTACAAACGACAGGAGCAACAACACCATTAAGACGACCAAGAATTCGATTACCATGGTGTCCTCAACGGGCTTTTGCCAACACTTCGAGACATGGAAAACACATTCCGAATGCGACCGATCATGCTGGAGAGGGTCAGTCCCAACACAGCCAGTCCGGTGACGAAGATCGCTTGAAAATCGATCCGGTCGAGCGAGCTGTCATCGGTCAGCCACGCGAGCAGCGAAAAGCCGACGACACACAGGATCGTCATGCCGAGCACCATTCGCGTTCGGTAAAAGAGTGCACTCGCGGCGATCATCATCGGGTAAGCGATCAACAGCAGCCCTCGAGGGGCATCCGCTTTGGCGATCAAGCACGAGGTGAACGTCACGTCTACGAGCGCCCATAGGCTCGCACCGATCCAACCGCTCCTCTCGGAAGCGGACCATCTTTGCAACGGCCAACACAGCACCAGCCAGGTTGCAAGCAGCCCCATCTGCGTCAGGAAGTCAGAACTCGATACATCCCAAGCATGTGCGGCACTGACGATCAGCATCACCGAAGCGATTGCAAGGGTATGACTGAAGAGGCTGGGCACCTTGCGCCACCATCGCGCGAGCTTGACGGCTACGTTGTGCGTAGGAATGGCGATCGGATCTCCGATCATCCATTGCTGCAAATCCTCCGCCAGCGCCGCTGCGCTCGGATATCGATTGCGAGGGTCTTTCTCCATTGCACGTGCGCAAATTGCGTTCAGTTCAGAACTAACATTCCGGTTCCAGTGCGATGGAGCCATGGGCTCGCGATCTTTGACTTGCAGAAGGATGTCAAACGTGGTGGGACCGACGAATGGAGCGCGTCCAGAGAGCAAGAAATAGAGGATGCCTCCGAGCGCATACACATCGCACGCGTGCGGCAATTCGGGCGATCCACCTCGCAGTTGTTCGGGAGCAATGTAGGCGGGGGTGCCGACGATGCCATCGCCGGTTACATCCGCTGCGCTTTGCGAGATTTTCGCAAGGCCGAAGTCGATGATGACCGGCTGCAGGTCGGCATGCAGCAGCACATTGCCTGGCTTGAGATCGCGATGGATCACGCCCCGCGAGTGCGCGTGTTCCATCGCCAAGGCCAATTGATGGACGATGCGAGCCGATTCACGTGGTTCGATCCGCAATGCACTCATCAGCGACGCGAGGGTTTGGCCTTCGACCAATGGCATCGTGTAATAGACCAAATCTCCCTCTTGCCCGACTTCATAGATTGCAATGATGCCTGGGTGCGAAAGCCGGGCTGCAGCGCGGGCTTCTGTTTGGAAGCGATGGACTTCGACCGCATCCGCTAATTCGCCCGACTTAATGACCTTCAAGGCCACCGTTCGATCGAGGAGCGGATGCCGTGCCCGATAGACGATTCCCATCCCGCCGCGATCCAACTCATCGAGCAACTCGTAGGTGCCGAGCCGAGCACCGATGCGCGAGCCAAACCTTGGGGAGACGTTAGAGCGCGGGGCGGAACTCGACGGAACATGGCCCGCGGTTTCCCGAAAGCCCTGATGCAGTTCCCAGCATTCGGTAATCTCCGACGCGAATTGCGGATAGGTTTGCTGCAACTGCTCGATGCGTTGCATCGCTTCGGGGCCGGTCATGTTCATCACTTGAAGCAGGACCGAGTCTAGACCGTCAGACGAGGCCAGACCATCAGACGAGGAAGGATCGGAGAGGGACATGAAACCAAGTTCGCCGTCGCTAGGGTGGGAATCGCTGACCGGAGATCGCGGATTGGAAATCGTCGGGCTGGGAATGGCCCGCGGAGTGCTATATCCAAGCTAGATGCCGAATCGGCCAAAGCGCGGCGCGAAAATCCCCCACGCAGGCAAAAAAATCTGCTGAGAGCATGTTTTTTCGATGCGAACCTTCAGATGCGGTCCGCCGTTTCGGCGGCCATCTCGCGGCGGATCAGCTTCATCCCGCGATAGAGGAGTCCCGCCACTGCATCGGGGGATTTACCTAAAGCAGTCGCGATTTCGGACAGTGGGCGATCCTGCCAGTACCGCATCAGGATCGCTTGCCGTTGTTCTTCGGTCAGCACATCGATGGCTCGCGAGATCTGTTGCTGTAGCTCTTCGTTCTGAATCCGGGCGGAGGGGCTGGTTTGATCGACCGCCACGTCGAAGGGCGAACTCGAGGCGCTCGTCGAACCTAGGCCTCGTTCGAGATCGACGTTGCGGCAATCGCGGTGATAGCTCCTCGCGATGCCGTTCACCACGGTGTGCAGAATGGCCTTCACCCAGCCGATCTTGGCGGCATCCCCTTCACCCCGACACGGCGCCGCCGAAGCCACCGATCACACCCCCACCACCTCCAGAGAAACTGTGGCCGGTGATCGTGGTGGT
>JBKCUI010000325.1:0-74981 GCA_046318495.1 Pirellula sp.
GCGCGGAATACGGTGACACGGCCTTGGTAGCGGGCCATGATCGAGAATTCGCCAGCGAAGTCGCGGATGCGGACGTGGCCGGCTGGGGTGACTTCGGCCATGTCGAGATTATTCGATTCGTATTGAACGGTGCGCGTGATATCTTCGACCGATCCGTCGTTGTACTGCGCGAGAACCGCGAGTTGTTGTTCGGAGTTGCGAAGCATTTGTCGGGCTTCGGGGAAGATTCGCAGTTCGGCGACACGGCGGCTATTCTCGTCGCCGTAGGGCATGGCTTGCGCGATCCAGCGTCGCATCACGCGATACTCGTGCGAATCGAGTTCCATGCGCTGACCGCCACCGTGAGGGACGGTCCCGATGGACTTTTGGAGGAGCAAGCTGGAGTCGGGATGCGCGGGGAACAATCGTCGACCGCGCGATTCTCGAACGAGGTGTTCGAAATCTTCGGAGGGTTCGGAGCCCAACAGCGAGAGTCGGAAGCCGTTTTGGCCGGCGATTTTGCCGTGGCAACCGCCCCCGTTGCATCCGAACTTGGTAAAGATCGGAACGATTTGATTCGGGAAGTTGACCAGTTCGTCCGTCTCGCTCCACTGGACTTGGATCGGTGTCGAGACCGGCGCGTAGCCGTCGACATGCGCCGTGATGGTGGCCGATCCGAGAGCGATCGGGGTGACCAAGCCCATGGCATCGATCGCAACGATGCCCGCGGGTTCGCATTCGAAGCGGGCTTGCCGCGTCAGGTCCAGTTGGGTGCCGGAGGCGGGGGTGCTGGTCAGGAGCAATTGGCAGCGCGCATCGCGGCCTTGCAATTGCAACTCACTGCGGTCGAACCGCATGGTGGCAGGATCGTTGGCGAGGGCGAAGAACGGCAGGATCGCGATCCAGCAGATCGCAATCAGCAGGTTGGTTGGTCGGGCCAAGCCAACGCCCGATTGCGGCAAGCATGCAGTGACCGATCGCTGCGCGAAGGGAGCGGATGTGTTGCCCAGCATGTTAGATCAATTCCTTGATGGGTTCGTGTTCCACCAAGAACTGGGGTCGGCCGGTGGGGTCGGTGATCGTCGTCGTGGCCACGTTCACGCCCAAGTTGTGGTAAAGCGTGGCGATGATTTCCTGCATGTGGACGGGGCGTTCTTTGGCGTATTCGCCGAGGCGGTTGGTGGCGCCGATGGCTTGACCGGTTCGCATGCCACCGCCTGCGAGGAAGGCGCTGTTGACTTGCGACCAGTGATCGCGGCCTGCGCCGTTGTTGATTTTGGGAGTGCGTCCGAACTCGCCCCACACGACGATGGTGACATCGTCGAGCATGCCCCGTTCGGAGAGGTCATCGATCAGAGCGCTGAGGCACTGGTCGAGTTTTCCGCCGTGGTCGCGTACCAGATCGAAGTTCTGTCCGTGGGAATCCCAGCGGCCAAAGCTGAGGCTGACAACGCGAACGCCCGCTTCGATCAAACGGCGTGCGATCAGTAAGTGATCGTTGCAGGTGGGAGCGCCGTCGTATTGGTATTTGTAGGGCTTGCCATCTCCATAACGCTCGACGATTTTGGGATCTTCTTTGGTGAGATCCAGAGCATCGAGGAGTTTGCTGCTGGTGAGAACATCGAGTGCCTTTTGTTCGAAGGCATCCATTCCGGCCATGACGCCGGAAGTGTCGATATCGCGGCGCATCGTATCGAGGCTTTGGAGCAACCGGCGACGATCTCGCAAGCGATCGATGCCGATGCTGTGAAGCTTCATGTTTTCCATGCCGGGCCCATCGGGTTTGAAGGCCGAGTAGGCGGCGCCCAAGAAGCCGGGTTCGCCGGAGAAGGACCACGGTGCGTGCTGCGTTTTGTTGGCCAATCCGACGAAGGGAGGGACCGATGGATCGGCAGGGCCGTGGAGTTTGGCCACTGCGGAGCCGATGGACGGGCGACCGCCGAGGGCGCGTAGATCATCGGGGAACCAACCGCTCATGCACTGGCTCGATTCGTGGCGATCTTTGCAACCGACGACGGAGCGAATGACGACCGATTTATCCATTCGCTGCGCGAGCTTTTGAAAGACTTCGCAGATTTGGATGCCGGGCACGTTGGTGGCGATAGGGCTGAATTCGCCGCGGATTTCGGAGGGAGCTTCGGTCTTGATCTCCCACATGTCTTGGTGCGGGGCGCCGCCACCTAAGAAGATATTGATCAAGCCTTTGTGGGAGCTTTTCCTGCCCGACACTTCTTCGGCCCGCAGCAAATCGGCCAAGGTGAATCCACCCATGCCGAAGCCCAATGCTCCGACCGATAGGAAACTGCGTCGGGTCAACCCGTTGCACAAGCGATCTGAACCACCCAAGAAATCGAGCATGGTGCGTTCCAGTTAAAGGAGGCGGGAAGGCTTCGTGGAGGGGGCGAAGCGACGAAGGCGGCGGGAGGGGAAGGCGGGAAAGGGATTCAGCCCGCATGGCGGACCGCTCACCCCAACCATGCTATTATGGACGCTAGACCGGGCGCAATGCAAGTCCGGGGAGGTTCTGAACCAAGGATTCGCAAGGAGAATCGCCGTATGCCGCGCTGCGTAACATTGACGGTTGCAGGGGTCGTTTGGACCTTGGGAACCATCCTGAGCGGATGGGGATTGGCAGACGAAAAAAACCGCCGCGAACAAGCCGTCCGCGGGGACCGCCAGGCCATGACGGGCGATGCCCGTTGGCTCTACAACGACTTGGAAACGGGCTTTGAAGCGGCGAAACAAAGCGGGAAGCCGTTGCTCGTGGTCCTCCGCTGCGTGCCGTGCAAGGCGTGTACAGGCATCGATGAAAGCGTTGTGCGAGCCAAAGACCTGCAACCGCTGCTCGACCGGTTCGTGTGCGTCCGCGTCATCAATGCGAATGCGCTGGATCTCAAGCGGTTTCAATTTGACTACGACCTGTCTTTTTCGACCATGTTCTTTCATGCGGACGGGACGCTGTACGGGCGATTTGGATCGTGGCAGCATCAGCTCGACGAACTCGAAGTCAGCACGGCAGGTTTCCAAGCGGCTTTGGAGCGCGTGTTGGAACTGCATCGGGATTACGCGACCGTCCGCGACGCGCTTGCACCCAAACAAGGGGGGCCGACACCGTTTTCCATCCCGATTGAGATTCCGGGATTGGCGGGCAAGTACCAACGGGAGTTGCAATGGGAGGGGAACAACGTCGTTCAGAGTTGTGTGCACTGTCACCAAATCGGCGATGCGTATCGGACGTGGTACCGTCAGCGCGCCGAAGCCATTCCGAGCGATTTGATTTATCCGATGCCCGAGCCGAAGACGATCGGCTTGAGCATCGACCATCGAACTTCGGGGAAAGTGCGTCGTGTGGAGTCCTCGAGCATCGCCGAGCGGAGTGGATTCAAGCCGGGTGACGTCATCCGAGCGATCGATGGTGCACCGATCGTTTCGGTGGCGGATATAGCTTGGGCATTGCACCGCGCACCGGAGGCCGGGACGATGCGTTGGACGGTGCTGCGCGATGGCATGGAAAAGTCGATGGACGTCGAGTTGCCATCCGATTGGCGTTTCGACAGCGACATCTCCTCGCGCGTTGGCACATGGGCTATGCGCGCCATGGCGCTGGGGGGGATGGTGCTCCGTCCATTAAGTGACGAACAGCGAACCGCCTCGCAATTGGATGCCAAAGAACTCGGCTTGGTCGTGCACAACCTCGGATACTATGGCGAGCATGCTGCAGCCAAGAACGCCGGGTTTCAAAAGGGAGATGTGATCGTGGCGTTGGAAGGATTCGAGGGACCTCTCACCGAGAGCCGTCTCATCGGTGAGTTGTTGCGGAGATACCCGAACAAGACCCGGTTGGATGCCATCGTGCTCCGCGATGGCAAGCGGATTCCGTTGCAGTGGCCGATTCAATGATCCGAGTCTCGGCACCGATGGCTCGGCACCGATGGCTCGGCACCGATGAAACCTATGCGCTGCAGAGTTTAATGGCGAACCGCCACAAGCGAATCTAGCGCGAGGCAGCGACGACGATGTCGTTGGGTGCGAGGGTTCGCAACAGCGATTGCCATCGGAACGCATCGGTCAACGGAGCTTGAGCGCGAGCTTCTTTGGCGAACAGCTCGGCGCGTTCGGGTTGGTCGTCGAGCGTTAGCAACGATGCAAGCAAGAGCAGTTCTTCGACGCTCGATTCGGGTTTTTCCAAGGCTTGCTTGGAGAGTTGGTCCATGACGTCAGTCAAGGAAATCCCCGATGGGGCGAGGTATTGTGCCAAGCCGCCGTTGCGAAGTTCGGAGGGGCTCAATTGGCTGCCATCGGTGACCGCGGTATTGAGTTTGTCCAAGATGCGTTCGAGCGTCGAGGGATTCATCGCATCGCGATGGGCGGCCAGTTCGAAAATGGCTTGACGCAGCAATACCGGATGCGTTTGTGCCGACGGGACTTTCTCCATGCGTTGGCACGAAGCAAAGGCGATCTCCCAATCACCGCGGTCCATCAAGTTGTCGATGAGACCGACCGCCGATTGCGTCCATACGGGCGAGTAGGGCTGGATCGGCGCGGGGGTGTCGGACTTCGATACGTACTTGGATCCAGGATTGGCCAACTGAACGCTGCGCTGCGCGTCGCGCGTCATGCGAAAAGCGTCGGTTCGGTATCGCGCGGAGTCGGATGCGGACGTCAAGTTGGCGGTGGTGCTGTTCGCGGTGTGCGTGTTGGCCGCCCAGCGGGTGGATGCAAACTGCGTTGGGTTTACTGCGGCGGTTTGCAAGTTGGAACGCGTGGGAGCGCCGGAGAAAAGCGGCGTCGGGTTGGAGACGCGAGGTGCTGTGGCGTTGCGGTCGATGGAGAAGGCTTGTGTGCGAGCTCGCCAGTTCGACAGCGAGGGCGGGGTCGCCGGAGTGGATGACTCCGAGAAGGAATCGTAGAGGGAAAAGCTTGGGGCCGCGATCGGAGCGCAAGGAACTGGCGTGTAGTAGATCGGCGTGTAGTAAACGGGGGGAGCCACGACGACTGGGGCGCTGTAGTACGAATAGCTCGGCCAGCATCCGGTTGGGAATGCGTAGTACGCGCGGTAGCTGTATGCGCTGTAGTAGCCGACAGGGTAAACGGCAGGAGCGTAGTAGGGGCGATAGCAGGCGATCGGTCCGCAACCGATTCCGCGATGGCAGCGCCACCAGCAACCGGCTTGCGCAGGAGCTACAGAACCGACCAACATGCCGATGCCAGCCAACCAACCGAGCCAATGGGAGCGTTTCATGAACCACCTCGCCTTAGGAAATGTCTGAATGTCTCTCCAGTATAAGGGCTCGAAGTATGGTATTCCAGGATTTTCAAGGCATTTGCCAAGGCTCCCAACCGCAAATTGCCCTTTGCGACGCGTTTGGACGTAGACTGAAGAGTATGGCTCGTCGCATTTTTGGAACCCTCATCACTGTCGACCGCGTTCTGATGGGGATCGGTGCGCTCCTCACGTTGCCCTTGTGGCTACTGCCGTTGGCGGGCGTGTTTGCCTTTGCGCGGGTGTTGGGATGGATTTCGGATCGGGAGCGTGTGGATGCCATCAAACGGCAAGGGAGATGGGTGTTGGAAAAGGATTTTCAGGGTTCCGACGAACCCGGCACTTTGATCGTCTATCGCAAGTCGCATCGCAACCATCCCAGTCGCTCCGAGTGCTGGTGGACTCCGGTCGATATCGAGTCGGAGTACCGCGAACTTAACCCCGGTAGCCGTGCTCATGTGTCGCGCTCTGCGGAGGCGAAGCGGAGCGACGCAGCGACAGCCGAGTTTGATGCATGGTGTTACCAAACCTTCTTGTCGCCAGAACTCGGAACGGCGAGGATGCTCGCGGTGACGTCCGGCGCGAAGGTCGCAGAGCGATTGCGACGCGCGCGGCCGCGGGCCAAAGTCTGCTTCATCCTTTCGCCGACTTTGAACGCGTATCCCAACCTGGACGCGCTGGCACCGAACGCTCGGGTCACGGTCTGATTGCACCGTTGGTTTCAACCGACTGATTGCACGGTCTAACGCATTGCGCAATCTCGTTTTTTACACTTTCTATTTGCACTGTCTTAACGCAGGGTGCGCTGTCACCCATACACCTTAGGAATTGATTTGGAGGAAAAGCGGATGAACTCATGGCAGGCTGCGAGGCAAGCCGCGATCGGGCGGCATGCACTGCGGTACGACGCGAACGAAGTCGCTCAGTATCGAGCGATCCGAGGTTTGGGTGTACTCGATCGCGAAGATCAAGACGTGTATCTCGCCGATATGTTGGCGATCGGGGGTGTTGAGGCAGTTCTATGCGCGGGGCATCGCGTTTTGGATGTCGGGGCTGGAACGGGGGTAATGACCAAACTGTTTCAGCGATTGCCCGGTTTGGAATTGCATGCGCTGGAGCCATCGCAAGGGATGTACGATGCATTGGTCCGCGATCCAGAGTTGCAAAGCGTGGCATGCCGATTGGGCGGATGCGATCAAGCGAGCGATTGCGACACGTATGCCGAGAACAGCTTTCATGCGATTGGGGCTAGGCAAGTCTGCAACGGTTTGTGGGATCCGTTATGTGCCTTCCGTCACTGGCATCGGTGGTTGCGTCCCAAGGGAGTCATGATCGTGATCGAAGGGACGTATGGTCGCGATGGATGGCGAGGGGCTTGGGGAGAAGAAGTCGACGTGTTGCCGTTGGCTTCGACGCAATCGCTGGCCACCCTTCCCTACTTGCTCGAGCAAGTAGGGTTTAACGTCGAGCATGTGGATTGGATGCACGCTACCAACCGGCTCGAGATCACCAAGACGCCTCGCTACTTGGTCGTGGCGCGCAAGCCCGAAGGATGATGCGTTTGGTTCGGATCGGGGCAATCTCGATCCTAGTACGTCGCATCTGAAATGCAAAAACGGCATGGATCTGGGATCGCATGCCGTTGAGTGCATTCGTGCTAGGGATTGGCACGGAGTCTTCGGGATGGTGCCAACTAGAAAGCTCCACCGCCGCCGAAACCACCGCCGGCGCGGAATCCGCCGCCAAGACCACCACCACCTCCACCGCCGCCTAGACCGCCGCCACCCAGACCACCGCCACCCGCACCGTTGTTGGTGCCGCTGCCGTTGATGAAGTTGAACGTGTCAACCGCGATGATGTCGCTGAAGAACGGTGCTGCAGAGATGCGGACATAACGACGGTCGCCGGAAATGACTGCCGTCGCTGTCATCGTGGTTCCCGATGGAATGACCGTGATGTTTGGTCGGTAGCCAACCATCCCTCCGCGGAAGAAGGGAGGAACAACGTTCGAGTTGTTGCCGTTGGTTCGGCTGCTCATGTAGCGATAGAGCATTTGTTGGTACGCCCAGTTCGAGTTGGTCTCTTCGCTTGCCGATCCGACAGCGCCCGCATCGGCTTGCGCCAATACGGAGTTGGTTGCAAAGGACTTTTCTGCCTGAACCTTGGCCAATTGAGCTTCGACGATCGGTTCGCGGCGGTGGCCTTGCTTCACGTCTGCAACGATGACAGCATCGCGATCAAGCGGCACTTGATACGAATCCACGCGTTGATTGGGAGTACCGTAATCGGTGACGATATTGACGGTGGCTTTGCCCCCGGCGACATCCCCCCAAATCTTTCGCACGACGATCCTGTACTGCCCCGAATAGCCTTGGGCACATGCATAGGTTTCGGAAAAACCGTCCTTGCTCGGCTTGTCGAGCGAGGAACCATCTCCCAAATGCACGCCACCGGCGACGGTTGCGGGATTGGTCGGGTTGCAGATGGTGCCGGTTGGTTCTTCTACAACCAAGTCGACGTCAGCGTTGCCGGTCCAAGTGACGCGGACGACGATGTCGCGCAGCCGGGCTTCTTCGACCGCTTGCTTGAGGGCGAACGCCTCCATCTTTCGGCCTTCGTTGTTCAAGCGAATGTAGGCAGCTTGTGCAGCCATAATCGCTTTTTCAATCCAAGGAATGTGTTCATCGGGCCACGATTGGCTGAGGATTCCAGTGGAGGCCCAAACTACCGCGTCGCGGTCTTCGAGTTCCAAGGCCAATTGCAAACCAGCTTCTAAGGGCAAGCGTTCCGAGGGGCTAGCTCGGTGGGCATCGCGATAGATTGCTAGAGCTTCTTGCTTGAGGCCTTGGGTTTCGAGGTAACGCGCGATCTTGATCGCCGCGGTGACATCGGCTCCGAAGTCGACGCTCGAGAGCATCACGCGACGGATGTCGTTGCCAGAGTATTCGCAGCCTTGCATGGAGATGCTGAGGGCTTCGTACATCCAAGGAGCTGGCAACGAATCTCGCATGACGGTGCTCAAGGCATCGACGACATCTTGAAACTGTTGCTTGGCAGCAGCCTCATTCTTGGCGTTGGATGCGGCCTTGGCTTCGTCCATTTTGGACTTCACCCAGCGGGCCAAGGCAGCTTCGGCTTCAGCCCGAGCATCGCCTTGTGCGTCGATGATGTTTTGGACCAAGACAGCGGGGTCGACTGGCGGGTTGGCCGGTTTGGCTTGAGCGCGGGCTTTCGATGGGGAGTCTTGGACATCCATCATGCCTCCTCCCATGCCACCCATGCCGCCGCCCATACCACCCATGCCGCCGCCCATGCCACCCATGCCGCCGCCCATGCCACCCATGCCGCCGCCCATGCCACCCATGCCGCCGCCCATGCCACCACCCATACCGCCGCCCATGCCACCACCCATCATCCCACCACCGAGGTTGACAACAGGCACGACAAGGTCGCCGACGGGATAAACGCGGACCACGTTGGCCGAGTTCTTCTTATTGGTGATCCGCATGACTTCGTCTTGGATGACGTAGGTCAGGTTGAGCGGTTCGAGGATCAGCTTCAGCGCGGAGCGGAGCGAAATCTCTGGGACTTGGAGGGTCACTGGCTCTTCTGGAGTCAGCGTTTCTTCTTCGAGACCTTTCGCATCGATCACGATGGGGATTTGGTATTGCTCGGAGAACTGTTGCATGACTGCGGCGAGCGTGGAGTTGTTGAAGGAAACTTCACCCCGTTCGCGCAGTGCACGGAAGATATTGCGTTCGGTGGGATTGCCACCCGAGAGATCGATCGTGCCGTAGCGCTCGATGCGGCGAGCGCTGAGGGCTTGCCAAACGTCTGCCGGTGGGTATCGGATCGGGGGTTCGTCGACGAAGGGAACCAATCCGAGTTCGCACAGATACAGGGTATCGACGAAGGCTCGGTTGCGTTGGTTGACCACGTCCATGATCAATCGGTAGTTGGCCACCGAGTTGGATTCGATATTGACCACCGTATCGATGACACTGCCTGGATCCAAATCGTGGACTTGGGGTGCAATCTCATTGTTTGCAGCAGCGTAGAGCTGTTGTTCGAGAAGCGAGCTAAAGCGTTCCACCAATTGTTGGATGGTAGCGCCGCGACGTTCGCGATCGGCGAGCAACCGACGGGCTGCGGACGCGGTCGACTGAACGGCTTCGGAACGTGCGATGCGTTCGCGAAGGTCCGCTTCCGAGCGGGCTGCGCCTTGGATACCCGCGATCAATCGGGATTCCAGTTGAACGCGGCTGCCCGGATCCAATTCAGGAGTGCGGCGAACTTGATCGAGCAGCATCTTCAAACCGGCCTTGGATCCGCTTGGATCGTTGGCGGTGCGAGATCGGGACAGTTCCGCCATGACTTGGCGTTCGAGGGCTTGAGCCGATACGCGGCGCATTTCTGCATCGCGGCTGAGCAAATCCCCTGCGGTTGCCAATTCGCCGAACGGGTCGTTGTCGAAGCCAGGTTGAGGAGCGAATCCGCTGTTGCCGGGATTGGATCCTGGCTGGCCTGCGGGGAATGGATTCGACGGTGCCGTGTTCGACGGTGCAGCGTTCGAAGGAAGCGTATTGGGTTGTGCGGCTGCCGGCATGTCTGCGGGCGCGTCGGGTTCGTTCCCGAAGGGGTCTTGTCCGGCCGGAGCGTTGGCTTCGGGGGTTGCTGGCTCACCGAACGGATCGTCGGAAGCCGGAGGATTCGAGCCTGCGGGAGGTTGGCCGAACGGATCGTCTTGGACGCGAGCCGAAACGAACTTAGCGATCTTCGGTGCAGCCCCTTGTTCTTTGACTGGCTTGCCCTTGGTGGCGGCTTCGTCGGTCGCCGAAGCGCTGGTGGCGGCGTCCAAGATCGCTTGTGCTTCGAGGTTATTCGGCGAGCGGGACAGGGCTTCGCGAGCGATGGAGATGGCTGCCGATCGATCGCCGATGTGAAGCGCGAACTTGGCTTCCTTGACGAGTTGATCCGACGATCCCATCAACGAATCGCCCAGTTCGCGAAGCGCGTCGGAACCCGGGGTGGGCAACAACAATCCGCGATCGGGCGTGGCCTTGGCGACGATCGTGCTGACGAATGCCAAATCGGGATTGGTGGCTTCGCTCTTCAAGCTCCAGTTCAGCGAAGCAGGTTTTCCAGCGACTTCGCCTTCGATGCGAAGCGTGCCTTGGACCGATGGGCTGAGCAGATTGCCGAGGATGATCGAGTCGCGATCGGATCGCAACGGTGGCAGACGCTCGGGATAATGAGCGTCGATGCCGGTGGGCCATTGGGCTTGGGTGGGCCAAAAGACGGGGACCGAAGCGACCTTGGCCAGTTCGGAACCCATTTGCTGCAGGGTCAGGCCATGGATGTTTTGGCGGACGAACACGCGGCCACCGGTATGGTTGGCGAGGGTCGCGAGGAACTGGCAATCGGTTCGAGGTCCAATCGCCATCGAGTGGACGATGGAGCGATCCGCGACCAAATCCCCGATCAAGCCATCGAACTCGCGGGTGTTCATCAAGTTGGTCAGATGGACGCCGTCACCGATGTAGACGATGTTGCGATCGCCCCCGGCGGGCAAGGATTCGGATGCTGCTCGCAACGCCGCAGCCAAATCGGTCGTGCCCAGCGGAACGCGCTTTTCCAATTTTGCAAAACCCGCATCGAGACGCTCTTGGGTGGGAGCACCGGCACTCATGAGCACCACAGGTTCCACATCGCAAGCGATCAACGACACGCTCGCTTCGTCGGCCAACGCTTCCGCGATGGCGCGTGCGATGTCGATCGACTCGCGACGGAACTCACCGTTTTGTGAAGCCGACGTATCGACCACGATCGCAACGCGGCAGGCCGAAATCTCCGGGGCGATATCCCCGGGCAGCAAACTCAGCGCGTATAGCGTTTTGCCGGAGTCGTTGTAGGTTGCCAAGCGGCTGGCCGAGGCCGATGGCTGGGCAGCCAAACACGCATCCAACCAAATAGGGGAAATAGAGCCGCATACCATAGCGGCCCCGACGGCAAGTCGTGGCAACGCCGTTCTGGTGGCTCGTAACGCTCGATGAATCAGCATAGCGATTCGCTCCGAAAGTGCTCGAAGAGTCTGTGTGAAGGAATGGGTGTCTAGTGGGCTAGGTCGTCTGAGGGTGCATTGCCCCCAAACCGAACAGGGAAGGCATTCACCCTAATCATCCTATTTCTCAAACTTCCACATCGCCATCAAAAAAGAGGCAAATGCGGAAGAATCGGAGGGTGATGCGGGTTGTACAACCTGCACTCCCGAAGGCGAAACGCATCCTCCTGTCGCATTCCGCTTTCCATGACCATGGCAGCTTCGGTCGGTCGGTCTCCCGAACGGCCGGCGCTGCCAAACGCCCATGACCCATCACGATAGAGCAAGCGGCGTGCCAAGAGGACGGATTGCCACTCAGACACCGCTTCGTGTCGTTCCATTTCGACCGCCGCATGGGTGCTGCTCAAGGATTTTCCAAGGGATCGTGGCGATGGCTAGCAAACCTGCCCAGCGCATCGCGCTGAACCGCGCGGCCGTCACAGCCGTCGCAATCGTCCGCGGATCGAACATCCCGGTTGGGCAACGTTGCATTTTCAAACATGGGCCGCAGATCGCGTCCGATCCGTTCAATTTGGAAAAACCGTCAGAATCGGTTTATTCGGTTCCCCTTGCCCGTCCGACAAAACCGAGAGACGACGCGGTCTGGAATCGGGGTTGCGATCTCCGCCGCCGGTCGTCCCTTCCGTTGCAATAGGGTCATTAGGATGATGGGTGCTCGACGTCGGTTAGGAACTCGCTTCGGATTGGCCGCGATCTGCAGTGCGGCGCTCTTTGCCGCGCCCGCCTTTTCCCAAGACGATGGTAGCGATTCCAGCGGGCCGGGGGGACGCCGCGAGGAGGCCAACTCTGGTTTCCTCGGCCGCATGTTTCCCTCGTCGCTGGCCCGTCCTCGCCCTCCTCGCCCTCCCAAAGACACCCAATCCAACGGCGGATTCTTCGTTCCCCTCAAATCCTTCTCGAAGGCGTTCAAGGGACGCAACCAAGAAGACGAAGCGTCCGACTTGGAAAACATCGATCCGCCGCGCTTCAGCCGCCCTACCCGCGAGCCGTTTTCCGCTGCGCCATCGGCAAAAAACCAACGCATAGGAAGCGGTGCGCGCGGCAGCGATGACATCGAGATGCGCGTCAGCAAACTCGATCCCGAGTCGATTCCCGGCGATATCACCGAGGCGGAAGATGAAGAATCCGTTTCTTCGCGACGCAGCCCGACTCCCTCCGCTGCGACTTCCCCCAACCCATCCACCCCATCTCCCAGCACGACGTCCAGCTCACCGACCACCACCGTTCGCAATTTCTCTGGCAGTTCCGTCCAGCCTGGGCCTGCCGCCCGGCCCACCGGCGACACCGCCACGATCGGTTCGGGGGTGAACGCCAAACCTGTCGACGATCCCAAATCGGAAGCCGGCGGTACATCCAATCGCACCTACGAAGCCACTCCCATCCAGGGCAACATCGATACCAAGGGAACCAGCCGGCGTTCCAAACGCGGCAATGGCGACGAGGTCTTGCGCACCGAGCGGCCGTCGAAGTCCGCTGCCGAACGCAAAGCGCAGGCCACGCCAACCGCCAGCGAAACCAATGCGCCGATCCACTCGCAGCCGACCGATTCGGAACTTGAGGACACCCCGTCGATCCCGCGTGTCCAAGCGAACAAGTCTACGGCAGCACCAAGCAGCGACGCGCCCCGCGCCCCCGCTGAGCCTGCTCCAGCTCTCGTCCCGCCGCCGACGTTGAAGTCGCAACCGGTGTCCCATAGTACAAGCGCGTCCAGCAGTGCATCAACGAATCCCGCGCCGCGCGGACCGTCGTCGGATGCTTCGATCGGAGCAAGCCCCCCTGCACCGCTATCGCTGGGGAACGCGCCAGCGCCGATGCCTCTCCCACCCGCGAACGGACCGAGCTTGAACTTCGGTGCAGCCACAAGTTCCGCCCCCTCCTCCAACGACCAAGCGAAATCGATTCCGGCGGCGAAAGCACCCGAGCCCAAGACCAAAGTCATCGCGGACCGACCGATCGCCGAACCCACGAGCGGTAAAGCCAATGCGCCCCGCAATGTGCTGCAAGGCAAATCGCGCACGGCCGTCGATGCCCGAATCCCGCAAGTGCGGCTTCGAGTCGAGGGTTCCGAAGCGATCCTCGTCGGACAGTTCGCACCTTACGAAGTCATCGCGACCAATGAAGGGCGCGAGCCGCTCAAGGGGCTGCTCGTACGCGCTTTTGTCCCGCCCGCGATCCGCATCACCGATGCCTCGGTGAACGACGGACGCTTCGAAATGGACATGGGAGAGCAAGATCACGGCGTGGTGTGGGAACTGGATGAACTGGCTCCCAACAGCTCGAAGTCGCTTCGATTGATGTTGAGCTCCGGGCAAGCCGAGCACTTTGCGCTCGGGCTCGATTGGACCGTGGCACCACCCGCTTCGAGCATGCTCATCGCGGTACAAGAACCCAAATTGGAACTGGCGATCGAAGGCGCCTCCGAAGTCGATTACGGTCAGAAGCACAAGTATCGCATGCGCGTCCGCAATGCGGGCAACGCACCGGCTAAGGGTGTGCGAATCGAGTTCTCCGGGGCGACGGCTCAAAAGCAAGAAGCCTTGGTCGGAGATGTGCCAGCCGAGAGTGAACGGGTCGTCGAAGTCGAATTCGCATTCGATCGGGCAGGTTCGATTCCCATCCGTGCGGTTGCCATGAGCAAGGAATCGCAATTGCAAGCACCATCCGAAATCGCTGTCCAAGTGCGGCGCTCGAACGTGATGGCCACGTGGGCCGGACCCGCGGAGTTCTACGAAGGCAGCATTGCCGCGTACGAATTGCAACTTGAAAACACCGGCGCGATCGCTGCGGTCGATCAGCTTTGCACCATCGAGCTTCCCGCTGGGGTCGAGGTGGTGCAGAAACCTGCTGCCTTCAAGCAACAAGGCCAACGATTGCAGTGGACCATCGACCGCTTGGAAAAGAACGCCAGCGTCCAGTTCGGATTGCAATTGGAGATGAACCGTTCCGGATTGCAAGAACTGAAGTTCACCTCGACCGGCAAGACGGGACCGCAAACCGAAAGCCAAGTCGTGACCAAGGTCGATGCGGTCGCCGATTTGCATCTCACCGTCAGCGATCCGGTCGCGCCTGCCCCGGTCGGACAATCCGTGGTGTACGAACTGTCGATCACCAACCGCGGCAAGAAAGCCGCCGAAGATGTCTACGTCGTCGCGCAGTTCTCCGATGGTATCGAGCCCATCCGGGTCGATGGCCATCCCGGGCGATTGGTTCCCGGCGAAGCAACCTTTGATGTGATTCCTTCGATCGCTCCCGGAGCCACATTGGTGCTAAAGGTCTATGCCGAGGCGAGCAAGCCTGGAACGCATCGCTTCCGCGCTGCGGTCAAGTGCCAAGGAAGCGAAGACGACCTGCTCGAAGAAGGCTCGACGCGCTACACCTCGGCAGCCGTTCTAGGAACGAGCCGCAAGTAGCCGGGTTCGCAGCGCGGACGAGGTCGATGGTTTCGCTTCGATCACGCTGCCAAGCATCGATCGAAGTCGATCAATACCATTGCATCGCGGTCAGCAATCGCAACACGGTCCGCGAACGCTCTTCCGGAGCGCCGTCCAACGCGGGACCGATGGCAGAGCGTTCCCAGGCTTGCGGCAATCGCGACTGGGATACCAAGAACGCGTGTTCGACGATCTGATCGTTGGACAGGGAGCTGGAAGCCAACTGTTGGGAAAGCTTGGCCAGCGATCCTTCGGGTGCAGCCGACGACATTTCAAACGCCAAGCGGGCTGGCGACCATTGGCTCCATGGTGTTGCTGGGGTGGCGGTGGAGGGATTGGATGCACGTGGGTTGGACGGCTGAGCCAGCAGCGTCCGATCGACGTTGTTGGTTCCATCCGGCTGGATCCATTGACTGAGCATGGATACCGGGCGTCCTGGTTCGAGACGCTGAGCCAGCCCTGCGTAGCGAGCAAAGACCCGCTTCTCGCTTTCGTAGCGTGCCAACGTCGCTGCGTCCATCTTCAAGAACTGGATGGGATCGTTGAGCGGCTCGCGCATCGCGGTCGGGGCGGACATGGCGATCCAATAGACAATCGGCTTGAGCCCATGTTGTCCTTGTTGGGCTTTGGTGGCGAGGAACTGCAACAGATCGCGGCGTTCTTCGAGTCCTTCGCCGCTTTCCAATCCAGCGCCGGGAACGAGGGGTTGACCGAGCAGTTGGGACCAAGCGAAATCGATGACTGCAGCCCGAGGGGCTGCCGACTGCGCAAACCAATCCCCCAGGGCCATGCGAGCGTTGGCGCCGTTAGGCAATCGCTTGCCATCGGGCAAGGTTGGTGCCACCAAAACCATTCGCTGTTCGCCATCGTTCAAATACAACTCGGGCTTGTTGTTTCCGATGCTTGTCGCCATGGCTGCGGCGATGGAAGCGAACAGATCGCGAGTCGAAACGCTGCCCGCATCTTTCGACGAACTGGCCGCGAGCTGGGGCATCGCGATCGGGGCCGCTTCGCCGTCTGCATGATGGCATCGCAGGCAGGCTGCGTCGCTGCGACCAGCCCATCGCGCCGTTTGCAATGCGATCGAATCCAACGCAGCGGATTGCACTTCGGACCATCCGGAGGGCAAAGCACCCGAGGCGCTCACCAACGACGTTGGGCCTTCCGCGCGGCGCGCCATCCAATGCGCTAGCCAGTGCGATTCGGGCGAAGCCAGCGTGTCTGCATCGCCTGCTGTCGGTGCCGGTGCGACGATCATTTGTCGCTCGATCTCTCCGAGAGCGCGATTGGAGCGAATCGATTTCTCCAACCAAGCTTGATAGGCGAGTCGGGCTGGGGCTTCGGCTTCGGTGGCGGGCAATCGGCCTAGATAGTGATCGGCTAAAAGCCCTGCCCAATACCGATCGAACTCTTCGCTTTCGATCCAACGGCGAGCCATGGCTGGCAACCCGTTTTCATCCGCCGAATCCGAGCTTTTCTGCCGAATGGCTTGGCGTTCCGAGGCGGTGGGCAGCCGTCCGAGCAACATCATTGCAAGACGGTTTTCGAGGCGTTCGCGATCGGTGGAGGGCTGCGCATCGACGCCGATGCGTTCCCATAGGTGCGCGAATTGTTGATCGATGACGGAGGTGACTTCGCGATCGGCATCCAACCCTAACGCGACGCGCACCGTGTCGCTAGGGCCTTGGTTGGAGGTGGTTTTGGAAGGCGATGCGGCCGCTAGAGGAGAGCCATTTTGCAAGGCAGCGGGAGACGGGTTCGCCTCAGGGGTGTTGGCAGCAGGCGGAATCGCGTTGGCTGCGAGCGAGCGATCCTCGATGGGGGTGGCATTCGAGGGGCGAACACGTTGGGGGGACGTCTCGGAATCGTAGGCAAGTTGCTCTTCCGCTGTCCCGGGGCGTTGGACTTTGGGCATGGTCCGAGGATCGTTTTCCGGAGTCGCGGACGCCTTGTTGTTCGCGATGTTTGCTTGCCCTGCTGGGCGTTGAAACCAGCTGATGGCCAACAGCGTGCCGACAATGGATGCTGCGAGTGCCAAGTACATCCAACGGGCTCGCTCGGCCGAATTGGAGGCTTCGCGGCGCGATGCATGAAGCGTTGCGTTTCGATCTCGCATTTGGGTGGCTGAGACCAAGTCTTCGACGGCGGCTTGGTCCAAGTCTGCGGCATCGACAGCCCAGTCGAGTTCTTCGGGGGAGAATCGGCCGGTCCAAGCTTGCCCTCGCATCGCGGCTTCGGTGATTGCGGCATGGTGTTGGCTAAAGTCGGGCGGTGCGATTTTGCCGAGCGACTCCGACAGAAGCGCGTCGAGAGAGATTTCGTAGGGCTCGCGCGGGTCGAGCGCATCGGCGTCCCCGCTAGGAGGCGGGGCTTCGCGTTGCGGAGCTGGACCGCGGCGAGGGTCGCGCGAGCGATTGGGATCGGACGGAGGGAGGGAGTTGGAAGGGGTGTTCATCGGGGTGCACGTTTCTCGTCAAGGCATTGCTTGAGCTGCAATTTGGCTCGCTGCATCAAGTTCTTTACGCCGTGTTGTGTAATACCTAGGGCTTGTGCGATCTGTTCGCGCGATGCGCTTTGGGCGAAGCGCATTCGGAGGGACAATCGCGCGCGCTCGGTCAATCGGGACATGCAATCGGTCAGAGCGTCGATGGCTTCGGAGCCCGAAGCGTCGGCGCCTGCCCAGCGAGTCCACTGTTGATCGAGCACGTCCATGTCATCAGTGACGGCCAAGCGATCTTCGCGTTTGCGATACGAAACCAGCAAGTGGTAGGCGACCCGCCGCAAGTACGCAGCGGTAGACGGATGGCTGAAATGCTGGAACGGACGCCGCAGCACGGCGACAAACGTCTCTTGGGTGAGATCGTCCGCCAAGCTGGCATCGCAACCGATGGCTCGCAGATAACGCCAAACGCCGAGTTGATGCTCGGCGATGAGCGTTGCGACATCGAGTCGTTGGGCGTCGCTGTCTGTGTCCGTCAATTCGTCGAGCACGCTACGCGAACAATTCCTTGATCAGCTTTCCACTGTTGGCGATCTTCATCGGCCGACCGTTGCGGCTGGTGAATGTGGTCTCCAAGGAGATGCCCAGAGCGTGGCAAACCGAGGCCATCAAATCTTCGGAGGAGTACGGCTCGCCGACGACTTCGGTGCCGTCTTCGTTCGTAGCGCCGACCGCAGTGCCACCCTTGATGCCTGCGCCACCGACGACGACCGACCAAGCCCGCGCCCAGTGGTCGCGACCGGCATCTGCATTGATGCGCGGTGTGCGGCTGAATTCACCCATCCAAATGATGCAGGTGTCTTCGAGCAATCCGCGCTCGGACAGATCGGAGGTCAGCGCGGCCATGGCTTTGTCGAGCACTGGCAAGCGATCGTTTTCGAGCGTACGGAAAATGTTTTGGTGGTTGTCCCAACCCCCGAGATCGACTTCGACGAATGGCACTCCCGCTTCGACCAAACGGCGCGCGAGCAAGCAACCTTGGCCGAAGCCGTTCTTGCCATACATCTCTTTCATCGCTTCGGGTTCTTTGTCGACTTGGAAGGCTTCCATTTGCTTGCTGGTGAGCAGATCGAAGGTCTTGCCGAGGACTTTGCGATGGTCTTCCAGGACGTTGCCGCGCTTTTGCGAGATGAAGGAGTTCTCGATGGTTTCGAGGGCGATGCGGCGTTGGTTCAACCGATCGGAATCGACGCTCATTTCGAGGTTGCGAACGCGGCCATTGCTGGTCACGTTGAAGGGAGCCCATGCCATTCCCAAAAAGCCTGGGCCTTCGCTGGCACCGCCGACGGAGACAAACGGTGGAATCTCCAACTCGGAGCGTTGCGAGATCAGTTCGTGGGCGACCACGGCACCGTAGCTCGGGTAGTCGACGTTGGCATCGGGAACGTAGCCGGTGTGCATGTAATAGCGGCCGCGATTGTGATCGGCTTCGCGGGTGCTCATGGAACGCACGATGGCCATGTGGTGCATCTGCTGGGCCATCAGCGGCATGTGTTCGGAGATCTGTACATCACCCGATGTGCTGATCGCCTTGAACGGTCCGCCGTTGTCGGTGCCGGGCTTGAGGTCCCAAATATCCATGCTCGAGGGACCGCCCCCCATCCACAGCAAGATGCAGGACTTGCGATTCTTCTTGAGTTGGTCCGCATGGACGCTCAGGGAGTGCCCGAACGAGAGGGACGTGCCAACCATGGCCCCTGCACCAGCGGCATGTGCCATGAAGTGACGACGGGTCATGCCGTGCGGTGTAGCGTATCGAGTCCACATAGGTTGTATCCTTGATGAAGAGCGTTTCGAAGTCGATGGTTGGTTAGGAGGCTACTGCTGGGTTGCACTTCGGTGTTGGAGTCGGGCTGCGATCGTTGGACGACGTTGGCACCGTTCCAATTGGATGCGATCCGAAGTGGATTGGTTTCTGCGGAAGGCGTCGGAATCGAAACGCTTTCCGGCGATCGTTTAGTGATTGAAGATGAACTCGTTGCTGTTGAGGATCGCCCACCACATGTCTTGCAACATGCCGCCGACTTCTCCTTTGCGAGCTCCGAGAATCTGCGTGGCAACCGTCATCTCTTCATTGCGAGGCTTGCGCCCCAAGCCGGCGATGAACAGGAACTGCACTTTCTCTTCGGGTTTGGATCGGTTGGTGGTCAGTTGATGCAACCAAGTGCCCGGTTCGAGCGAAATGGCTTCGCGAATCAAGTCGCCGTTGAACATCATCAAGCTTTGCGGGATCGAACCGTTGAAGGTGGTGGTTTCGTCCCCTTCGTCGGTGCCAAAGGCGACCACGAACTGGCGCATCCAATCTTCGCGACGTCGTTGTTGCTCTTCGAGATTCCCCTTGCGATTGGCTTGGGTCGCGATGGCCAGCGACGCATAGAGTTGTTCCGCAGTCATCTGACGGGTGTAGAAGTGCGAGAACTTGGGCAACTCGCCCACGCTGGGATCGTCGCTGTCGTTTTCTTTGGTGGTCTTGGACGATAGTTGATACGGTTTGGACAACGTGATCCACGTGATCAATTGCTTGAGGTCGTAGCTGTTCTCTCGGAAGTCTTTGGCCAAGGATTCGAACAGTTCGATGTGGGAGACCGGGTTGTGTGGACCGAGGTCATCGATGGGCTTGGTGAATCCATAGCCCAGGAAATGCGCCCACATGCGATTGACGATGGCTTTGTCGAGGAAGTCGCTTTCCATCATGAGCTTGCCGAGTTCTTCGCGTCGGTTGACTTCGGTGACGTATCCGCTCTTGCCGACGGCCGTGCCATCGATGAAGACAGGATAGGCGACCTTAGTCACGCCGTTTCTCAATTGGAAATAGATCTCGGCTTTGTCTGGATGGGCGCCTTCGCCCGCGAAGTCTTGATTGACCAATTCCACATGGTCGATGTCATCGGTTCCGCGAACGAACCGGCGCAGGGCGCGCGATTGGCGGAAGAACGCGTTGAACTCCCAAAACTTTTGTTGCTTCCACTGGTTGAATGGGTGGTTGTGGCATTGGGTGCATTGGACTTGCAACCCCAAGAAGATCTTCGAGACGGCTGCGGTGGCTTGCACGCCATTCTCTTCGTTCACCTTCATGGCGAGGAAGTTGGTCGCGCCGTTGAAGCCTTCGGTGCCCGGTTTGGTCGACCCTGTGGCGGTGACCAGTTCATACACCATTGTGTTGTAGGGCTTGTTGGTGGCGAAGCAGTCACGCAAGTACTTTTGCATGCCGCCGCGGTGGATCAGCGAGCGGTCTTCCATGCCGCCGTTGCGGCCGATCAAGATGTTCGTCCAGATGGTCGACCAATGGGAAGCGTACTCTTCGGTGTACTGCTCGTCGTTGAGCAACTTGGTCACCAGCGCCAGCCGCTTGTCGGGCGATTTGTCTTTGGCGAAGGCGGCTTGCTCCTCGAAGCTGGGAATGCGTCCGATCAAATCGAGATAGACGCGGCGGCACCACTTCAAATCGTCTTCGACCGGGGATGGGCGAAGCTTGGCGTCTTGCCATGCGGCTTCCATGGCCTTGTCGATGCGTTCGACTTGCGGAGGCAACACTGCCCGTTGACGGCCTTTGTTCGGAGCGGCTTCGTCTGCGGTTTGCGCCGAAGCCACCGCGGCCCAACCGATCAGGACCGCAATCGCGGAGAGGCGCACCAACCGCGCGGGGCGCAAACCGGACATATCGGTCGCAACGCGAGCGACTTCACGACATCGCCTACGGGTGGTTCCCAAGAGCAGTCGGTCGGGGCTGTGCATCGCGAGCAATTCCTTGATGGCGAAAAAGTGGGGCGTGGAAATGGGGCAATGGCATGGCCGGCGTCGAAACGGGAAGTTCGAGCCGGTCGCTCAGGGCGGCGATCCCGGTGCCGAAGCTACGTTTTTCGGGGATCGCCAATTTGCTGCCACCGCAGTGGTTTAGCAAATACGGCGCTCAGATTGTACTCAATCGGTGTGCCGCGGGCCGTCAAGTTTTCGCGTGGGATTCGGTGCTGGGATGTTCCGGGAGGGGCTGTTCGGCCCGTTTCAGCCCGCCAAGGCGCGTTGCAAGGGGCAATCGGGGCTGACGGGCAACTCGCGGCGGTATTGGTCCAGCAGCACGCGAGAACGCTCTGCAAGTTGGCGGCGGACGTCGCGTCGGGCTCCTCGCACGCGCGGGATGACCAAGTGATCGTAGGCCGTGGTTTGGTGCCGCATCCAAGCGATGACGGCGGCTTCGCAACGCCTTTCCAAGGGAATGCGTTGGGTGCGAGCGACGGTCCCGCTGCCCACCGGCGTTGCGTGCTCGGCTACGGCAAGTGCCAGTCGCTCGGCCAGTTCGCGATGCTTGGATGGAAATCGCAGGAACTCCAGGACGGCGCGTCGAAACTCCTCGACGTAGGCGGATTGTTCGGCATCGCGCTTCGCCGCCGCCCGCTGCAATCCAGCGTGGTAGCTGGCTTGGCTGCGGGTCGCTTCGACCTCCAATCGGACCGCTTCAATGGTGGAGGCCGGGGCCCACAATCCGCGCGAGAAGACTTTGCGGCCGACTTTTTCTTGCACCAGCCAATGCGGTCCGCGAGCCTTGACCCGCCGCGTCCACATCGGGTCGCCCGGCGGCAAAAAGCCCCAACTTGCAGGGATGGCGAGCATCGCACCGTTCGCATCGACCACGTGACGCGGATCGGGACCGGGCCGGACCGTTCGCACGTCCTGGTCCGATGCCGCAGGCTTGGCAGGGATGGCTTTTGGCCCTGCGGCTCGGGCGGTTGGTCCAGCGCGTCGGACACTTGGACGACTGTTGGTCAGATCGCTGGAGGCGCGTGGCATGGGAGGATCTTTGGGTTGAGAGCAAGCGTCGCGGGTTGGACCGAAACAACATCGGACAACGCCGGTTGCGCGGTCCAGTGCGTGACTGTCTACGAGCGGTTGTGACGGCTGCGAGGACGTCGACAGGCTCGAACCAGCCGGGGCGAGTTTACCGCTTCTCGGATGGGGTGGGCAATTGGTAAGGGGCAAGTCGCGCGGTTGCGTCGAGTTGTGCCGCGGCCATCATGTCCGACGTCTTGACCGGGGCTCCACCGCGATCGCTCGAGGCTTGGGCGGCTTGAATAAAGGCCATGATTTCCAACGATTCGGCGGGCGCGACCGGGGCTGGACCGCCCAGTAGAAACAAGGCGATCTGCTCAACCAGCGGACCGTAGCCTTCGTATTTGGCGTCGGATTCGATGAAGTCCTTGCCAAAGACGGTCAGTCCGTAGCCTTGCGAGCCGTCGCGGATGCCGCGGAACAGACCGATGCGACCATCGGACCAGCGGCCCACGCTGACATCGGCCCCGTCGGAGCGAGTACGGCTGACGCTTTCGCAACCGGTCCCCATGGCCGTGAAGAGGGCTTCGACCCCGTGGATGCCGTACCATGCCAAGTCGGTGTGGTGGGGTTCCAGGGAGCACGGGCTCCAGGCATGCACCCCGAGCACCGGTCGATCGGTGTTGGTGCGGTACCGCCAAATCGTCGGAGTAAAGCGGAGCGAAGACGAAGTGAACCAGCGACCCCCGACCGCTTTTGCCGCGCGATCGATGGCCACGGCATCCGCCAGATCCGCGGCCAGCGGTTTATCGATAAAGACAGGTTTTCCAGCGCGCAAGATCGGTACGACTTGAGGCAAGTGGGCCCGTCCATCGAGGCTAGTCAAGATGACGGCATCGACCTTGGGGAGCAGCTCGTCCAAGCTGCCGACGATTTCGATCCCGAGCCGTTCGAACTCTTGGGTGTAGCCCGCGACGCGATCGGCGCTGGACGGGATATCGGGGCTGCCGCCTGGCCAAGCCGCGACGATTTGCAGTTTCGAGGCTGCCGACGATTCGGGCGCTTCCCGGATCAGCTTGGCAAAGGCCCCTGCATGGGATGTGTCCAAGCCGACGAATCCCACTCGCAGCTTTTCGGCCGCAGTCGAGTCTGGGGAAGCGGCGCGAGCCGTGAGCGCGTTCGCCGTCCCTAGCAGCGCCAGTCCGAGGGCTGCCATGAGAATTCGAGAGGGCTGATTGGGAAGGCTGGGAGATTGGATCGTTGGCATGGTGGCAGGGGCAAGCAGGGGCAAAGGGGAAGGAATATAGGAGGGCAGGACAAAAACCAGGGAGTTCGAGCCAAAACGGATGTGGCCAAAGCGGACCGATCCAGGAGCGGGGCCCCGAAGCCTGGCATGTGGATCCCACAGTCTACCACCCGGTCTGGCGGCTGTGTTTCGCGAATGGATGGAGGCTTGCGGAGAATCGGCGGCCCTTAGTGGCGATTACGGGCGTTTATTCGGGTTCCGGTGGAGGTGGCGGGAGCCGAGAATCCGGTTGCTTTGCCGTTGCGTTGTTTGGGAAAGTCGTTACGATTCCTAGACATTGAAGGCAATTTTGGCCGAGCCGAAGTGTTGAGAACCGGCCGCAGTCTAGGTCACGTCGTTTTGTAGGTTGTTGTCTGCATGACCGTTACGAAAGAGCGTAAGCAAGAGATTATTCAAGAGTTTCGCAAGCATGGGAGCGACAGCGGATCGGCTGACGTCCAGATTGCGGTGCTGACCGAGCGCATCAACAGCATGACCGAGCACATGCGTGGAGCGACCCGAGATTACTCGAGTCGCCGCGGGTTGTTGAAGATGGTCAGCAAGCGGCGATCGTTGTTGGACTATGTCCGCAAGCACGAACCGCATCGGTACGTGGAATTGATCACCAAGCTCAATATCCGCAAGTAATTGCTTCGGAAAAGTCGAGGCTGACGCCAACGCGTCAGCCTTTTTCGTTCGAGGTTGGTTTCCGGGGTTGGGATGCACGCTCCGTTGCGACCCCTAGCAAGCAGGGTTGCGAATGTCCGCAAGCATCGCTCTGGCAAACGGTGGTGTGGACCACTGGCACGAGGCCCGATGAATTGCGGTCGCATTGTGGGCGGTCGCTTTTTGTGTTGGGTGCCCGTTCGGCCGAAATCATGCATGGATGGAAGGATCGCGGTGATCCATCTGGCAGTGTTGAAAAAGTAGCGTAAGGAAATGGGTCGTCGTTCGACCGGCGTGGCGTAAAGCCGGTAGCTTGAAACGTAGTTTGGGCGCAGTGCCCCTGTGGTGTTTGTTGGTTCCCGTCGTTCTCGGAAGGTTCGCTCAGTTTGGTTCGGCGTTATCGCCTAGCCCTGGATTGGTGGTTTTTTCGTCTTGTGGACCGCGCTTCGCGGTTGCATGGGTTCCTAATTCGTAGTTCTTTTTGGGCCACCCTCGAAATGGCCCACTCTGTGTTCTCACCTCCTGTTGTTTGGTAGTTGTGTTTAAGGATTGAAATTGTCGTGAAGATTCGAGTCGAAAAGCAAATCGGTGATTCGGTGCTGTCGTTTGAAACCGGCCAGTTGGCCAAGCAAGCCACATCCGCCGTGTTGTGCCAATACGGCGAAACCGTGGTTCTCAATGCGGCCACCACCGGTCCATCCCGTCCAGGAACGGACTTTTTTCCGTTGACCTGCGATTATCGCGAGCGTTTCGCCGCGGCGGGCAAATTCCCGGGGGGCTTCATCAAGCGTGAAGGCCGTCCCACCACCAAGGAAACCCTTACCAGCCGATTGATCGATCGCCCGATTCGTCCTTTGTTCCCTGAAGGGTTCATCGATGAAGTGCAGATCCAATCCTTGGTGCTCAGCAGCGACACGCAAAACGATGCGGATGTGCTGGCGATGAACGGTGCCGCGGCAGCTCTGTTTGTCAGCTCGCTTCCGTTCCGCGGCCCGATCGCATCGGTTCGCATCGGTCGCGTCGAGGGGCGTTACATCCCCTTCCCCACCGTCGCCCAACTGGAAGAAAGCGATTTGGACATGATCGTTTCCGCCAACGAGCGCGAAGTGGTCATGATCGAAGGCTTCGGCCATGAGATCCCCGAATCGGAAATGATCGAAGCCATCAAGTTCGCGCACCAAGCGTGCCGCGATGTGATCGCTTTGCAAAAAGAGCTCTATGACAAGATCCAACCGGTCAAGGTGCAGTTCGTCTCGCCCGATGACTCGGCGATCATCCAGCAGCTCAAGGACAAGTACTACGATCGCTTCCGCGCGGCCAAGCAGATCGAAGGCAAGCAAGCTCGCAACGAAGCGTGCTCGCAACTTCGCGATGTTGCTAAATCGGAAATGATTCCTGATGCCGCAGCGGAAGGGGCTCTGGATGCCAACGTCTTTGCTCGCGCTTGGCACACTCTCGAGAACAAGATCGTGCGCGATTTGATCTTGGCCGGCACGCGTTCCGATGGCCGCGATACGACCAGTTTGCGTCACATCCATTGCGAATCCGATCTGCTGCCGCGAACGCACGGCACCGCGCTGTTCCAGCGCGGGGAGACACAAGCATTCATCACCGTGACGCTCGGCACCACGCGCGACGAGCAACGCGTCGATGGCTTGATGGATGAGTACAGCAAGAAGTTCATGCTCGATTACAACTTCCCGCCGTTCTCGGTGGGCGAGTGCAAGCCCAACCGTGGACCGGGACGTCGTGAAATCGGTCACGGCATGCTAGCCGAACGATCGCTCGAACCGGTGTTGCCCGATCCCGATGACTTCCCCTACACCATCCGATTGATCAGCGACATCTTCGAGAGCAATGGCTCTTCGTCGATGGCCAGCGTCTGCGGTGGCTGCCTCGGTTTGATGGCTGCCGGTGTTCCGATCACCAATCCGGTTGCTGGGATCAGCATCGGCTTGGTGCGCGATGCGGAAGACAAGTTCGTGTTGCTGACCGACATCATCGGCGACGAAGACCATCACGGCGATATGGACTTCAAGATCGCCGGGACCCAAAACGGCATCACCGGGATTCAGGTCGATCTCAAGATCGATGGCATCAGCGAAGAAATCATTCGCTCGACGCTCAAGCAAGCCCGCGAAGCCCGCATGGAAATCCTTCGCAAGATGCTTACCTGCATCCCTCGCCCGCGCAGCGAGATCAGCCGCTACGCACCGCGACTGCTCCGCACCAAGATCGATCCGGACAAGATCGGATTGCTCATCGGTCCTGGGGGCAAGAACATTCGCGCGATTCAAGAAGACACCGGCGCGACGATCGATGTCGACGATGAAGGCAACGTCACCGTAGCCAGCAGCGATGCCGACTCGGCAAAGGCTGCTTTGGGCCGCGTCGAAGCCTGCACCGCGACCGTTCAGATCGGCAAGATCTACGACGGGGTCGTCACCAGCATCCGGGATTTCGGCGCGTTCGTCGAAATCCTGCCTGGCAAGGACGGCTTGTGCCACATCAGCGAATTGTCCAACGGCTACGTCTCGAGCGTCGATGCGGTCTGCCGCGTTGGCGATCCAAGGAAGGTGGTGGTCATCGACATCGATGACCATGACCGGGTCAAGCTCTCGCGACGCCGCGCCTTGGAAGAACTCGGTATCGAAGACGATTTGGCGACGGAAGACGCCGGCGACGGAGAAGAGTTCGAAGGGGATGAAGAAGGTGGCGAACGCCCCTACAGCGATCGCGGAGACCGACCCGAGCGTTCGTCCGATCGCGGTGAACGACGTCCTCGCACCGATGATCGCGGTGGCAGCGGCGGCGGTAGCCGAGATGGATTCCGTCGACGCGGCGGCCGTGGCGGCAGCGGCGGTGGTGGTGGCGGCGGCGGTGGTGGTCGTTCACGCGGTGGCCGCGGTGGCGGCGACCGAGGCGGCGATCGTCGTTAAGCCGAAATGCGCTTGAGGAGATCCGCCGATCGAATGCGGTCGGCTGCCTCCTCCTAGCACGCAATTTGGATACACTCAAACCGACTGGAGCCAGGGTCTTGCGATTCCTAACTCCAGTCGGTTTTTTTTCTTGTCTTCAATCGTCGCACGCTCGCATTACACTGCAGCGTGCCAACGCCTTCCAGCCAATGCAGCCCGACGGATTCACGGATCCAACCTGCATCATTCCAAACCCCTTCACGAACGCCAACGAGGCCGTTGCCATGAGATCGATTCTTTCTACGTTGCACAGCGTGGTGATGCCTCGTGCGTTTTTCCGGTCGACCACGTCATCGGTTATGGCCATCCGTTCACGTGCGCTGTTCGGAGTGTTCGCCGTAGCTCTGACCCAAGCGAGCCTCAACCAAACGAGCTTGGCACAATCGGTCGCGCCGGCGGCAGGCGCTCCCAAAGCTCCGGCCATCTTGCGGCCCACCGAGAACTTGACGGTCGAGGGTATCCCCGAGATTTCAACCGAACTGGTCGATCGCGTGCGGCTCTATACGGAAGCCCGAGCGGCTTCGATGCTCTCGTGGCATCCCGTGCAGCGCACCATGTTGATTTCGACGCGCTTTGCGAACTCCAATCAAGTCCATCGCGTGCAGCAGCCGCTCGGTGCGCGCTACCAGCTGACATTCTTCAATGAGCCGGTCGGCGCAGCGTCGTACGCGCCCGATGCGACCTACTTCTTGTACACAAAAGATGTCGGCGGCAACGAATTCGCCCAGATTTATCGCATGGATCTGGCGACCGGCAAATCGACGCTGCTCAGCGACGGCGGTCGATCGCAAAACGGCGGATGGGTTTGGAACCGTAGCAAAACGAAGATCGCGTACATGTCGACGCGCCGCAATGGAGCCGACCGCGACGTTTGGATCATGGATCCACGCGATCCGAGCTCCAACGTGTTGGCGTTTACGTTGCAAGGAGGCGGCTGGTCGGTGCTGGATTGGAACGCGGACGATACGCAGGTCCTGCTGCGTGAATCCCTGTCGATCAATCGCTCCAATCTCTATCTGGGAACGGTTGGCACGGGCCAGATGAAACCCATCACCAATCAAGACGAAGAAGTGGCCTGGGGCGATGCCGCATTCGCTGCCGATGGCAAGTCGATCTACGTCAACACCGACCGCGGGAGCGAGTACCAACGCTTGGGCCGGTTGAATCTCGCCAGCGGCAAATTCGAAGCGTGGACCGACGACATCCCATGGGATATCGAAAGCTGGAACTTGAACGAGGATCGCGATCGCATCGCTTTGGTCGCCAACCGTGCGGGCATCTCGGATGTGTATGTCCTGGACACTACCAGCGGTTTGCGTTGGCAAGTCGATGGATTGCCCACCGGTGTGATCAGTTTGGGACCTTGGCACGAAACCGCGCCCGAGTTTGCGTTGACTGTGTCGTCGGCGCAGAGTTCCTCCGATGTCTACAGCGTCACCGTCTCGGATCGCAAAATCACACGCTGGACCGAAAGCGAAATGGGGGGGCTCAATCCTGAATCGCTCTCGGTGCCCAAGCTCATCGAGTGGAAGTCGTTCGATGGACAGAACATCACCGGATTCTTGTATGAGCCTCCGGCTTCTGTCTCGCAGAGCCACAGCAAGGGATTGCCCGTGATCATCAACATTCACGGTGGACCCGAAGGCCAATCGCGTCCCACGTTCCTGGGTCGCAACAACTTTTTCATCAATGAACTCGGCTGCGCGATCATTTACCCCAACGTTCGCGGCAGTGTCGGTTATGGCAAGACCTTTACCAAGCTCGACAACGGTTTGAAGCGATTGGACAGCGTCCAGGACATCGGAGCCCTGCTCGATTGGATCGCGGCTGATCCGCGGTTTGACAAGAACCGGATCATGGTCACCGGCGGCAGCTACGGTGGCTACATGACACTGGCTTGCGCCGTCGAATACAACCAACGCATCGCATGCGCGCTGGATGTGGTAGGCATTTCGCACTTCGGAACGTTTCTCAAGAACACCGAGAGCTATCGCCGCGATTTGCGTCGCGTTGAATACGGCGATGAGCGCGTCCCCGAGTTGAACGCGTTCTTTGAAAAGATGGCGCCGCTCAATAATGCCGATCGAATCACTAAGCCGCTTTTTGTCGTGCAAGGCGGAAACGACCCTCGCGTGCCGCTGAGCGAGGCCGAGCAGATCGTCGCGAAAGTCAAAGGCAACGGCGGAGCTGTTTGGTACTTGATGGCCAACGATGAAGGGCACGGGTTCCGCAAAAAGAACAACGCCGACTTCCAGTTTTACGCCACGATTTTGTTTGTTGAAAAGCACTTGTTAGGCACCAAATGATCGATCCCACGCACGACCCTTCCTCTCCAGAATCCTCGCGCGACGATGCGATGGACGCGTCTCCGGTGGAGGGCTTGGACGCGGCCAGCCAGCCGGCCCATGCCGTGCATATTCCGACTGTGTTTCGTTTGGAGCCCAAGATCGAAGAGCAGCGGATGCTCGAGGTTGCGCTCGACTTCCTGGAACGCAGCTCCACGGCTTCCCCGCGCGTGGCTGCGATGTCGACCGGGCGAGGGCAAGCTGCCGAAGGGATCGCGCGGCGCTTTCCCGATGCGAACGTATTGCTCTGGTACATCGATTTGTTCCATTGCCAGCGAGCCATTGAGCATTCCAAGCTGCGCAAGGCCGACTTGGATGGCACGGGAGTCGAATCGGTGGTGGCGGTAGAGGCTCCGAGCAATTTGCATGTGGAGTGTTTGGCCGATCTGCCCGAGCAGCCGTTCGACGTCGGGCTGTTGCCGCTGGTCATGCATGGCGAAGAAGAGTTGGCCCGAGATGTCCTGCAGCAATTCTACGACCGGTTGGCAGTCGGCGGGGTGCTTATCGCGTCGGTCGACAATCCCAAGGACCGATGGTTGCATGAGCAGTTGAAGGTCTTTGAGAAGAGCGTCCGCGTGCGGCCGTTTGCGGATGCCATGGTCTACATCGTGGAGAAGACACGGCCGTTGAAGAAGCGCAAGGACTACTCGTGCGAGTTGGCCTTCCGGGATTGCGACGAGTTGGTCCGGTTGGTGACGCGGCCTGGCGTGTTTTCCCATCGGCAGCTCGACAATGGAGCGAGGCAGTTGCTCGATGCAGTGGATGTGTATCCGCAAGCTCGATTGATCGACATCGGGTGCGGGAGCGGGTCGGTTGCGCTGGGGGTCGCCATGCGCGATCCGGCGGCGCAGATCCTGGCTGTCGATTCCAACGCGCGGGCGATTTGGTGCGTGGAACGAGGGCGGGAACTGAATCGACTATCGAATGTTTCGACGCTGCTGAGCGCCGATGGCGTGTACGGGGATGCCGATCGATTCGACATGGCGCTGGCCAATCCCCCTTACTTTGGCGATTTCCAAATCGCGGAGAAGTTTGTGGAAGCGGCTCGGCGGTCGTTGCGGCCGGGGGGCCGGTTGGTGCTGGTGACCAAGCAGCCGAATTGGTACCAAGAGAACCTCGACCGTTGGTTTGTCGATTGCGAGGTGTTTCCGAGCAGTCGCTACCACATCGCATCGGGCGTGAAGGGTTGAGCGGAACCCGCGTGCCTCTTTTCCGGCTAGCCAAAAGAAAACCCGCCGAGGGAATTCGGCGGGTAGAAGTTGCTATCGATATTGGAAGAAGGCTGACGATGACTAGGTCACGACTTCTTTGATCTTTTGCAAGAAGTGATCGTGGCCGTCCTTGCTCAATTCTTTCGCGTGCTTTTCAGCCTTTTTCACGTCTTCGTATTCGAAAACGGCGACGCGCTTGAGGTGCTGGTTGAAGACACCCCAATAGAGTTTGATACGGGGTTCAGCGGCCGGCTTGCGGGTCCGCTTGGGTTTCGCTTCTGCTGCGACTGGGGCTTGGTCGACGTCCGTGGCGGCCTTCTTCGTACGTGGAGTTTTAACAACACTGGCCATGATTTGGCTCCAAACTGAATAAGAAGAAAGCAAAAAAGGAATCCGTTGAGAGGAACCGTCGCGATGGCTAGAGGAGAGGCAGCCATTTTGAGGGGAGCAAATCTCACCGGGAAGCGTCCATTATAGACCAGCGCCTACCAACTCCCTATGGTTCCCCGCCGAAGTGGCAAGAAATTCCTTATTGGAGGATTAGGTCCAGTACTACCGCGCCTCACCCGGCTCAATCGCTAGCAATCCGCATCACCTCAATAGGTGCCAGCCATCTATTGAAGGAGCCGGCGAACGCTAGCAACCGACCAAAATAGGTGCCAGGCACGTAATGCGCTCGCCTCCGCAATCGGTGCCAGGCACTGTGCGAGGGCTTCTGCGGGGGGGGATGCGATTCGCCAAGCCGTTTATGGCTTGGCGAATTGGGGAAATCGATCGATCGCATCCAAAGAAAGGCTGCAAACCGTGTTTTAGTACCGGTACTGCAAACCGTAGCTGAGCGTGTTCAGAGAGAAGTTGTCTTCCTTCTGAGTGAAGGCTGGTCGGGCTGGGCCGGTCAGCGGATTGCTCAGATTGGACGCCATCTGCGGATCGATTTGGTCGGCGGCGCGGAGCACTTTGGGGAGTCCCAGGTAGCTGTACCCGAAGGTCGCGTCGAGGTTCTTGGTCAATCGGTAGCCAAAGGTGACGTTGACTTCGGGTGAGACCACGAACGTATTGGAGTTGTACACGCCGTTGTTGGTACTGCGGGCGAGCAAGCCGTTGGTGCTGGTGGTGGTCGTCGGTGGGTTGCTCGGAACGGTGATGCTTTGGAAACCGCTGATGGTGACCGTTCGATCCAAATCTCCGAGCCCGAGCTTGAACAAGCCCGAAAGGCTCCAGTTTTGACCGTAGGTGGTGCGGCTGATGCCGAGAGTGGCTCCGTTGAACCGGTTGGTGGTGCTGAACTGATCTCGCAGCTGGAGGATGTTCAAGCTCGGGATCGAAGCCGTGCGAGTATCGACCAAGATGTCATCGGCGAGTTTCGCGGTTTGGTACCCGGCCAGCAACTCGGTATGCCCAGCTTGGTTTCGACGCACGATCCGCTTGAGCAGCAAATCACCGCCGTACACCGAGGAGCTCGCTTGCGACAGCGAGGACCCAGTCGAGATGCCAGGCTCCAGGACGGAGATCGATTGCTGCGTGTTGTTGGTGGGATCGAGGTAGGGGCGGACGATGGACGTCGCGCTGGATTTGTTGCTGTCGAACACCAGCGACTGCGAGCTGGGATCGAAGAACCGCAGTTGCAGCATGTTGCAGTCATTCTGTCCGAAGGTCCAACCGATTTCGCCGCGCCATCCTTGGACGGTTTCATCCATGTTGTTGGTGCCGCCGAACAGGTCGAGAGAGCCCGGCGTGCCGATGGCACCGGTTCGAACCATCGCTGGAATGGTTTGATTGGTCTGCCAGAAGGTGGCAGCTTCGACGCGCGCCGAAAGGCGTCGCAAATGGCGAAGGTGCGGCAAGGAAATCTGGATGTTCAGCGATGGGACGGTGCCGCAGTCGCAGCCTCCCAGCAGCGCGCCGCATTTTCCGCAGCCGATATGCCCCCAGTCCGACTCGACACCGATGGCTTCACCCGCTTCGAGGACGCCATCGGAGACGGCTCCATCGAGGATCACGCCGGAATCCTCTCCCTCGAGCACGATCGGTTCGTCGGCTACGTGCGCATGGGCTGCGTGCGGTTGGCCGGGATGGCAGTTCGGGCAACCGGCGAGTTGAACGGGCTCGACGGAGAGTTTGCTGCTGTATTCCACAATTCTGGAGGGATGAGCGGATGCGGTCGGCTTGGCTGTTCGCACTTCAGATCGAGCGACGGACTTGGGTTGCAAGCGAACCGGTGCCTTGCTCGCAACAACCGGAGAGGCGATGACCAGCTGACTCGGAGCGGTCTTGGCAGGTGCATCTTCGGGCTCTTCGAGGGCTTGGACAAAACTGGCTCGGGCTACTGGATTGGTGTTCGCGGATGGGCGAGCGGAGGAACTCGATGCCGTCCGTTTGGATGCTGTGCCGGGGGACGTGCGCGCCGGATGTTGGGGTACCGACTTCGGTTCCAGACGCGCCTCGATTGCAGTCGCAGCGGGCTGGTGGTTTTCTGGAACGCTGGGGACCGAATAGTATTCGCGCTCAGTTTGTCGACCCGTGCGAAGTTGAGCCGACGCAGAACCGCTCCAGAGCAAGGAGGATGCGATCGCGAGCCCCAAGGCGATGCGTGCGCTGCGCTGCGAACGTGGCGACAGGGAATGTGATCGACTCATGTCCAGAATCCTTCCAAAGAGCGGTGCCCAGAGGCCGTTGGTGCCGAGGACGGCCATCCCTCCTCGCGAGCTGCCGATGGCTCAACGCTCTGCGCGACCATGCGCAGGCTTCCCGACAACTCGACGGCTCCTTTCTGGCATCGGCATTTCCGATCCCGAAGATTGAGTCATCCTGGCAAAATTTGCCGGTCGCGCAAGAAGTGCTTCAAATGCGGACAAAGATTCGCTGGCGATAAAGCCACTGCAGCACGAGCCAGAAGATTGCTAGCGTCAAGGCGCCGAGCAGCATCGGACGAAACTCATCGCTTACGACCCGATCGACCAGCCATCCGAAATGCCGCTCGATGGCCGCATGGGTCGGTTGTTCGAGGGTCCAGCTCATGACGTAGGCCACGATGGAGTTGGCGCCGATCACGCGCCAGGGATAGGCCCACTGCCAAAAGCCGGCGACATCGCAGATCCAATGCAAAACGAGCAGCCATAGAAAACAGATTCCGCCGCTCCAGAGGGTCCAGCTCGGAGTCCAAATTCGCTTGACGATCGGGCAGCTCCCCAAATCATCCCACGCCCATGCGAGCGCCAGACAGACCGCGCCGGTGGTCAGCAACAGCATCGAGCGTTGGCCGGTAGCGTTTTCGGATTGTAGCCACTTGCCTGCGATCAACCCGAGCACCATGGTTCCCAAAGTGGGGATGAAGCTGAGGGTGCAGTATCCGCCAGCCGAAAACAAAAACGGCTTCTCGCGGGAAAACAGATTCATCCACCACGTATCGAACGCCCAAGCCGGGTTGCTGTTCTTGTTCCAATGCGCGGCGAAGTTCTCAAAGTGCTCCGGCCAATTCATGGGGACCCCCACGGCGGGATAGTCAAAGTCGGGGCCGGGGAGCGGGTAGAACGCAAACAGGGCCCAATACCCACCCAAGATCAAAGCGACCACGGCGATGAGCCAACGGGTGTTGAGCGGGGCCAGCAGAAACAGCAGCCAATATCCCAGTCCGATTTGCGTCAGCGTATCGTCGAAGGTGAAGTTGGTTTGCGGTTTGCCGAGGCTTCTTAGAAAGATCCCGAGAAAGATCAACACGATGCTGCGCACCAACGCATGCCCCAACATCCGCAGCCAGCCCTGCCCGCGCGCTTGGCGGTTGGTGAACGAGAATGCCAGGGCGGTTCCGACGAGAAATGAGAAGCTCGGTTGGATCATGTCGTGGAGGGAGCATCCTCGCCATTCCACATGGGAGGTGTGGAAGGAAACCCACTCGAACACCTGTTGGATCCATGGCGCAAAGCCTTCGGAATGCTGATTCAAATGGCTCCAGTGCAGCACCTCTGCCAACATCAAGAACATCACCATGCCTCGATAGACATCGATGCTGGGGAGACGCTTTGAAGGGGATCGCTCGGTTGGCAGATCCGAAGCGGGAATCATTGCTGCAGGAGCGGGAACGGTCGGGGTCAATCGGCTCATGATCCAGCTCCAAAGTGCGCTTCAGGGGTGGATCGATCCCCGCGCGATTCGCGAGGGGCGCCATCGCCTTGCCACCCCATGCAAAGCGAACGCTTTGTGGGAACTACGTCGACCTGCGAAACACCGGCAAAAGGAAATCGACCAAAGGGGACGCTGCGATCAGCAGGAATCCAAACAGCCATGGCAAGTTGTCCCAGAGCGCGGCGGGCAACATGGTGGCGGCGGACATCAAGCCGATGGCTGCAATCACAAAAAACTCAAGCCGCAACGGGCGTTGCCATGCCGAGAACCAAAGCAGGACGACCCAAAACGCAACGACAATACCGACCCACCCCATCGCCATCCAGCCAAACGTCATTAGCAACGCCAAGTGGATGAGATAATAGATGGTGATACGAAACGAAATGAGAGTTCGGAGCTTGGAGAGACGGCTCATATGCCATTCTAGTTTACTGCAGCCACGTCGCTTTGGAATCGGCGTTCATGTTCCAAGAGGAACTGTTTCGTCGGCAGCCCCCCTGCAAAACCGACCAGACGGCCATCGCGGCCGACGATGCGATGGCATGGCACGAGGATTCCGATGGGGTTCCTGCCCAGGGCAGCCCCGACAGCCCGCGAAGCGGCCGGCGATCCGATGCGTTGGGCGAGTTCGCCATAGGTGGAGGTCTGACCGTAGGGGACCTCGCACAAGGCTTGCCAAACGCGTTGCTGAAAGGGAGTTCCCTCGAGCGCCAAGTCCACACGAAACACTTGCCGACTTCCTCGAAAGTACTCGTTCAATTCGCATTCGGCTTGTTCTAGCACTTCATCGGAGCTGTCCCACAACGTTTCCACGACGACTCCACGCCGCTTGGCTTCGCGCCCGATGGCTTGCTCTTGATGCACGTCCGTGACGTCGAAGTGCAATTCGCGAAGCCGATGATTCCAACCGACCAATGCAATCGGGCCGAGAGGGGACTGCATGGTCCGAACATGGCGAAGGATATGCCGCGCTGCGGTCGAAGCGTGTTGGAGCTGTTGGGACATGGGAGGTTCCGAAACGGTCGAGCGTGAGGATGCGCGCCGGCGGCTTACCACTCCGGTCGCGATTGCATGGTGATGGCGATTGCAATGGCTATCACGATACCGCATGCCACCGCCGCTACGATAGCCCGCACCCATGCCGACCGTTTTTTGATCAGCAAGTCGATCAGTGCGACCAGGGTTGGCAGGAATAAGACCAATCCCAACAACCAGTTCGCTGGGGGGGTAGTGATGTAGAACTGCGATACGGCCAAGGACGCAACGGCCATCCACAATCCTGGAATCACGCCGACCGCGGCTGGCCAGCCCATCGGCATCGACTGAGTATCCCCGCTGAGGAGAGCGGCTATCGCCAAGCCGGCGGAAAACCCGACGCCGACCAATGCCCATTCCCCTAGCGAAGCATAGGATTGCAACGCCAGACCAGCGATGGCACCGAACTGAGCGACCAGCACCCATGGAGCCCAGCGACCGCCGGGGCTGGATGCGATCGTGTCGATCCCCCATTGGTTCCACGCAAAGGCGATGGTTGCAGCCACGAGCCACCGCACGACATCGGACGATTTGTCGAGCCACCCCTGCCCTTGTGGCAAGCACACATAGAGCCCCAACGCGGCCACGCTGACTCCCCACGGGAACATCCACGTTGCGAACGTCCATGAGGAAGACATCGCACACCGCCAAATCGCGACCATGATCACGCTCGCCGGGACGATCCAGACCATCCACATCCACGGTTCGGTAGCCGACCACTCATGCCAGCGGGCAGGCTGCAGGAGCAGATCTCGTTTCCATAGCTCCGAGACACACGGACCGGCCGCCACCAGCATCGCTCCTAGCAAGGTCGACCACGCCGCCGGCGATGCGGCGGATGCCGATGCGCCGGAGCCCGCGCTCCGGCGAGAGAGCAACAGACCGCCGACCGTTGCCAACACGAGCGGTACAGCGATGCGTTGCAAGGCGACTTGGGTCTCGAAATTCAATTCCACGCTGTGGTCCCTCGCCGTTTCGTGATTCGCCGTTTTGTTGGTAGCCGCGTTGCTCTGAGGCAATGCATGATGCGCCAGGGGATCGCCTCGACGCGGGTCTCCCCGATCCCGAAAATGCACGCGGATCACGGCGAAGCCTCGGCGATCATCGGTTATAGTATGGCAACTGCGTGCGGTCCAGGCGATGGTGAACAGTGCCAGTGCGTCACCTCCCGAATCCTGCCTTTGGCCACGCTCCCAGACGCCTCCCCTGCACCCCTACCGGGTTGTAGAGGACCCGTTCAAACGCCCGTCCTTACCCCCTATTCTCCTTAGCATCGCATGCCAAACTCGAATCCCCCCAAGGATGCTCCTCTCGCGGCAGTCGCCGTTTCGATGACGCCCTTGGCGCGTTACGAGGAATTCCTGCAAGCCCGGGGATTGCGCAACACCGCACAAAAGAAATACTTGTTGGAACAAGTATTCAATCGGCACGAACACTTCGACGCGGACTTGCTCATCGAGCAGCTGCCGTCGAAGGGGTCCCCCAACTACGTGTCGCGACCGACGGTGTATCGAACGCTCAAGGAGTTCGTCGATGCAGGATTGCTGCACCGCTTCGAACTCGATGGTCGGAGCATGTTCGAATTGAACTATGGGTATCCCGAGCACGATCATCTCTATTGTTCCAAGTGCCGTCGGCTCATCGAGTTCACCAGCGAAGAGTTGATCCGTCTGCGCGATGAAGTCGCGAGGCAGCATCGATTTCGAGTCCGCGATCACCGCTTTATCATCCATGGCGTTTGCGATGAATGCGCCAAAAAGCGGTCGGTCAACCGACGCCAAGACCGCGTTTGAAGCGGCCATGGCCCCTTCGCTATCTTGCCCAAGTCGCTGCATCGCGTTTAGTTTGCCTGCTCCAAGCCACGCGGTTTCTTGAGCGAAACGCCGAAAATCAAGCGGCTTTTCTGCGCCTGACATTGATTCGCATTTTGCGTTCATGTATTCACTCCCAGAGAGTATCAACCCATGGTCCACACCGCTCGGCTGCCTCGTGGCCCGACGGGGACCGTGCGGTTTGCGAGACCATGTCGGATACGAATTTCCAAGAATGCTATCGTCACGGAGTGATGGAATGCCAATGGAGAAGAGGAATGCCTGGATGTGCCTGTGGCGGCTGACTTGCGTCGGACTGGTTGTGTTCGCACTGGCAGGCAAAGCCTGGTCGCAAGGGGCGGGCGGCGCGCCGGCAGGGGGCGCTCCGGCATTCAACGAACCGACCTACAAGGAGCGGCTCTACGAAGAAGGGGGCATCGCGCGACGTGAGACCAAAGACGGCAGCGTCATCCTGTCGGTCAAGATTGAAGGGAATCAATCGGTATCGGAAAGCTTCATCCTGTCGCAGATGAAATCGCGCGAGGATCGGGCGTTTGACAAAGAAACCTTCAACCGAGACATCAGCGGTCTGTATCGCTCTGGCTTGTTTCGCAAGATCGATCCTTACTTTGAAGAAACCCCCGAAGGGGTCCATATCCGGCTGATCGTTTCCGAGCGGCCGATCATTCGCTCGGTGGAGTTTCTCGGCAACGAACGCTTGGAAGACGGCGCCTTGAAGAAACACGCCGGACTCCAAAAAGGAGATCCGCTGGACCCTGTATCGCTCGACTCGGCCAAAAGCCGATTGATCGAGTTGTATCAAGAAAAAGGGATGAACCAGATCGATATCAAGCTGCTCAAAGGGTATCGCCCCGGCGATCGCGATGTGCAGTTCTTGATCAGCGAGGGACCGGTCGAGCGCATCAATACCATTCGAATCATCGGCAATGTTGCCTTTAACGAAGAACTTCTCAAGGCGCGCATCAAGAGCCGCGACTCGCGCATGGGGATCACTCGCTTCATCGGCAACAAGTGCTCGGATCTCAAGCTCAATGAAGACCGCGATGCACTGCTGGGTTACTACCGCTCGCTGGGGTACTTCGATGCCCGAGTCGGATACCAAAAGGCGTACAACCAGACCGGCGACTTTGTCGACGTGACCTTCGTGGTTTCGGAAGGGGAACGCTATTCGATCAACTCGGTTTCCATCGTTGGGATGGAGCGTTATCAACCCGACGAACTGCTGCCTCACATGAAAATGAAGGCCGACGACCTGTTCCTGCAATCCAACAAGTTGAAGGACGAACGGCTGTTGCTAGACGTGTTCGGCTCGCAGGGCCACATCTTTTGCGATGTGGAAGGCGAAGTGATTTACCAACCCGACCATCGCGTGGATATCGTCTACCGAGTGAAGGAAGGGGACATCTACCGCGCTAGCGATGTTCGAGTTCACATCGATGGGGACTACACCCAACGCCGCGTGGTTCTGAATCCGATCAGCAACATTCGACCCGGAGAAGTCATCGATAAACGGGAGCTCGAAAACGGCGAACGTCGACTGCGATACTCCACTATCTTCAACACCGACCCATCGCGCGGTGACGTGCCGCGTATCGAAGTGCAACCACCTGAAAAGATGGATGATTTCGATCGCTAACGATGGACGCGAAAACTACGGTAGGGACCCTTTTCGAAGGACGGATCTGCTCTATGCGAACCTCTGAGAACCACGCACGAAGCATCGCGAAACGCGACGGTCGCCGCTCTGCGCGCTCGGTCCTAGCGCTGTCGATCGCTGCTTTCGTCGGCTGGGGAACCTCCGAAGTCCAAGCTCAATTCGGTGCGCCGGCGCCGCCTCCGGTGAGCACTCCAGCCACCCCGCCCGGGTATGGGCCTTCGGCTTATGGCTACGCAGCCAATGGGGCTCCGGTCACGATGGCCCCGCCAACGACTGCCCCTCCGCCGATCGCAGGTTCGCCTACGACCAGTTTCGGGCAGCCGATGGCTCCCGCCGGCACAACGGTTTACGGACCGGGAACGGCTCCGCCTCCCTCCGTGACGACTGCCTCCACGGCGGGCCAAGTGGGCTATCCGGGCGCGGGTTACCCCAACGGAATCCAACCGATCGCCCCAGGCCCGATGAATCAACCCCTTCCACCGTTGAACGTTCCTTGGTCCATCGATCCCAGCCTCGGCTTCACAGGTGCGCCTCCGTTTGGCTACAACCCCAACATTCGCAACGTACCCGTCGATGTGTACGTCACGGAAGGACAAACCGGTCGCTTCTCCCTCGGCGGTTCGGTCAACAGCGATTTGGGAGTCGCCGGTCAAATCATCCTCGAAGAACGGAACTTCGATTTGTTCGGCTTTCCCCGTCGATCGGGGGACTTGTTCAATGGTGCCTTCCGGGGAGCCGGTCAGAATTTTCGTTTGGAGTTGGTCCCGGGCAATCAAGTCCAGCGCTATACCTTGAACTGGACCGAGCCGAATTTGTTTGGGTATTCGCCGTTTAGCTTGAGCGTCGGCGGATTCTACTTCACACGCTTTTATCAGGATTGGTCGGAACAGCGGCTCGGTGGTCGGGTCGCGTTGGGGTACGACATCACCCCGGATTTGTCGTTGTCCACGGAGCTTCGAGGGGAAGATGTGAAGATCTTCAACCCGAGCACCAATACGGTTCAGGAGTTGAATGATGCCTTGGGAAGCAACGATCTGTACACGGCGAGATTCCGATTAGCTCACAACACGCGCGATAGTCCATTCCTTCCGACCGAAGGGCACTTGTTGGAATTCATTTACGATCAAGTCTTTGGCGAGTATGACTTTCCTCGCGCTCAGATCAACTACAGCAAGTACTTCTTGGTCACCGAGCGCGCCGACGGCTCGGGGCGTCAAACCTTTACCACGGCATTGCGAACCGGATTCGCGGGTTCGGATCAGCCTATCTTCGAGAACTTCTTTGCCGGGGGCTTCTCGACTTTGCGCGGTTTCCAATTCCGCGGAGCGAGCCCGAACATCAACGGCGTAACCGTCGGGGGTCAGTTCCAATTTATCGGCTCATTCGAATACATGTTTCCCGTCACCGCCGACGACATGTTGCGGATGGTGGCATTCGTCGACTACGGTACCGTCGAGCAAGACATCTCGTGGAACTGGAGCGACTTCCGAGTGGCTCCCGGTCTGGGTTTCCGTGTTGCGGTCCCAGCCCTCAGCCCGGCTCCGCTCGCCTTTGACTTCGCTGTCCCGATTGCATACGCACCCACGGACGAACGCCAAGTCTTCTCCTTCTCCGCAGGGATCACCCGCTGATGATCGCATTCGATGTGGATCTACCGAGTTACCACGGTCCACTCGATCTCCTTTTGTACCTCATCCGTCGCGAGGAGCTTGAGATCGAAGGGATCTCGTTGGCACGCGTCACAGCGCAGTACGGACAGTTCATCGAAGTCCTCGCGGAGATGGATCTCGACAATATCAGCGAGTTCTTGGACGTCGTTAGCCAGCTGATCGAGCTCAAGGCCGAAGCGGTATTGCCGCGCTCGAGCGACGACGAAGAACGCATCGATGCCCTCAGCGACGTCCAGTCTCCACACTTGATCGAACGCTTGGTGCAATACAAACGCTTCCGCGATATCGCGAGCGTCTTGGACGAGCAAAGCCGCTTGTGGCAATTGCGCTATGGGCGATTGACCGCCGATCTACCCAAACGCCGGATCTCGGCCGAAGAGCAACCGATCGCTAAGATCGAAATTTGGGACTTGGTCAGCGCTTTTGGACGGATTCTCAAGGCGCAGCAAAAGCCGCCATCGCAAGAAATCCGTTACGACGACACTCCCATTCACGTCCACATGCAGAGGATCCATGCCAAGATCCGCGATAGCGGCCGCATGGAATTGCAGCAGTTCTTTGAGCCGGGCATGCACAAGAGCGGGTTGGTGGCGATATTCCTGGCCACGCTGGAGTTGACTCGCTACCACGGATTGATCGCGGTTCAGCCGGAAACCGAGGGGCCCTTGTGGATCGATCGCGGCCCTGATTTTCCTGAAGAATTGAAGGTTCATCAAGTCGATGCGATAGACGCTAACGCCGTCGAGCATTCTAATATGCCTATACGCCCACGCTAATTTCGTTCGCGACTTGCCATGTCGATGCCATTCGCCTTCCTCTCTCCGCACGCGAACGCAGTCATTCCGCCATGTTTCCTTGGCAACGGCATGCCCTTTGGACAGCAATTCAGGGGTTGCATCGCATTGGGCAGCGGATCGCTGGGTAGCTGAAGAAGGGTAGGCCCAACGGATGTCGACTGTCGAACTTTCAGAAGAGGATCGAGCGTTGCTCGCATCGGTGCTCGCATCGACGCGCGATGTTGAACTTCGCGGAACGATCGAAGCCATGCTTCTGCGCGAGCTGCCCAGGGTTCAGCATCCCTCGCACTGCCTCGAGCGGTTGACACGCTACGTGGCCCATTCGCGCGTCCCGAGCACGCTGCTGAGCCAGTGGGAACGCGATCCGGATATGCTCTCGGTGCTTTTGCCGATTCTCGACCTGGAAACTTCCCTCGTCGAGACGCTCATCCTCGATCCGGATGGATTGCAATGGATGCAGCAATGGGACCGACCTGGTGTCGCTCCTGGGTTCGCTGCCGATCTGTTGTTGGCAGAGGTCAAGCAGCTCGATGAAGAGTCTCAAATCCAATCGGCCTTGTTGCGATTCCAACGCCGCGAGTGGCTGCGCGCGGTCATCGCTTGGAAGCTCCAGGATCAACCGTATCGCGATGTTCAGCGGCTGCTGAGCGAAGCTGCAACCGCCATCGTGCAGAGCGCCTTTGAGTTTGCGTTCCGCGAACGGCGCGCTGCGACCACCAAGCTCGCCCGCGATGTTGCAATGCCCCCGGTGTGCATCCTAGGGCTCGGGGATCACGGGGCGGGACGAGGCCAATGGAATCAGCGTTGGGAGTTGTTGTGCGTGTGCGATGCCTCGCCAGCACCGAGCGCCAGCCGCGATGCCCGTCCGAGCGAGCTCGATGCGTGGGATCGCAAGTTGGGCCGGATGCTCGAACTACTGGAGTCGCTGGCTCCGGGCACTGCCGCGATCGAGTTTCCGCTTCAATGGGAATTCAGCGGACTCGATGGACGGATCGTCGATGCCCGCGCTTGGCTGGATACCGCCAGCGTCCATGGCAGCGCGCTGCACCGCGTCACCTTGCTCGGCGCTCGCCCGATCGCTGGTGACGCCGCGTTGGGACGGGGCTTTTTGGACGAGGCGATGCGTTTGGTTTATCCCAAGTACGCATCCCGTTCGGATATCGCTTCCCTTTCTTCCCATTTGCGATGCTTGGATCGCGCTAGCCGCGCCGACGGCGACGAAGATGTTGCGGAGCTGTCCGCACGCATCGAGCGAGAGATTGTCTCGCTGGTGCATTTCTTGCAGTTGATTCACGGTTGTGAACTGCCCGAGGTCCGCGATCCCAATCCGGAAAACGCCATCGATCTATTGCATCGAGAAGGATGTTTGACTGGCGCCGAACACTTGCTCTTGTCGCAGTCGCTCGAAGATGCCACCAAGTGCCAATGGCAATACCAACTCGCTCAGATCCGCATTCCCGGCGAACGCGCGGCGCAGTCCGTGTATCGCGGCGCGCATCCTCAAGCCTTGCCACCCCAACCGCAGCGGGCATGGATCGATCGGCTGCGAGAATCCGCTCCGCGACTGGAACAGATGACGCGTCATTTGCGGCGCGAAGTCTTCGATGAAGAGGGACTGGCCGAAGAAGGACTAGCCAGCGGCGAGGAAGCCGATTTGATCCTCGACCCCTCCCCTGCTCCCGATTGGGCCGCCAGCGTTCTATCCCGATACCATTTTCAAGACATCCCGTCGGCCTTGAAAGGACTTCAGGATCTGGCTGTCGAAGAGGTGCGCGTCCTTTCGACCCAACGATGCCGATACTTTCTATCGATGATCGCGCGGCGATTGCTGGATCGGATTGGTCAGACCCCTTCGCCCGACGCAACCCTGCAAAGCTTGGTGACAATGTGCCGTTCGATCGGCGCTAAAGGAGTCTTGTGGGAACTGTTCAGCATGCATCAACCCTCGTTGGAGTTGGTGGTTCGGCTGTGCGGAGCCAGCCCCTACTTGGTCGGCATCCTGACGAGCAATCCGGGCATGATCGACGAGTTGCTCGATTCGCTGATGCTCGGCAGGCTCCCATCGGAAACTCAATTGAGCAAGATGTTGGCCGAGTTGTGTCGCGGCGCCGACCAAATCGATGCCATCGTGCAGTCGTTCAAGAACACCATGCACCTGAACATCGGTGTGCGGGATATTTTGGGCAAGGAAAACGTCACCGAAACCCATCGCGCCCTCTCCGATGTGGCGGACGTCTGTTTGCAACAAACCATCGAACATCACTACAACGCCTTGGTCAAACGCTATGGTGTGCCGACCCAGGCTGCCGGCGATGCTTGCCGTTTCGGTGTCTTGGGATTGGGGAAACTGGGGTGTCGCGAGCCGAACTACCACAGCGATGTGACGATTTTGATCGTCTACGAAGCCAGCGGCGAAACGCGTCCGCTCGGACCGGTGAGGCATCATCAAGCCATCGGGAACGAAGACTTCTTTCATCAACTGGCACAGCGTGTAGCCCAAGGCGTCAACCGCGTGACGCGCTACGGGCGACTGTTTGAACTGCAAAATTGGAATTGGTCCGGAACACCTTCCTCGCAACTGGCTTGGGAATGGAACGTGTTGAGCTCATCGTTCCGCAATGGTTCGGTCCCTGCAGCCTCGCGGCAATTGCTGGCGACCGCGCGCGTCATCGCGGGGGATACGTCGTTTCAGGAACCGTTGACCGCTGCGATCCATTCGATGTCGCGAGATGCGCCATGGACCGAGCAAGACACTCGCAGTGCTCTGGCTGTCCGAAGGCAGCTTGAGCAGACCGCAAACCGCGAGAACCTCAAGCGCGGACCCGGTGGGACGCTCGATATCGAAACCTTGGCGCAGATCTTGGCCTTGCAACAGATACAACGCGATCCGAACTTTGCGTTCCACGGTACGATCGACACCCTCGAGCAATTGCGACGCGCGGAACGGTTGCCGGCCGATGATGCCTTGCACCTCAAGGACGCTTACAATTTCTTGCGCGGCGTCGAATCGGGGCTGCGATTGATGAACTCCAAAGCCCGACACGATTTGCCCAAAGACGCGATGGAACGCAAGCGATTGGCGTATGGACTTCATATTCCTGATGCGGACCAACTGATCGAGGTGTGCGAACACTATCGCCACATCGTGCGAGCGTGCTTTCTGCGAGCTTTTCCCGAGTACGCCATCGAGCTTGCACAGCTCGCGCAGTGAGTGAAAAGCGATTGCGGGGCGCAGGGCGGCGTTATGCGTCCTGAAGGTCGCGATGGTTGCAATTGGGGTTTCCCACACGCCTCGCGACGCATTCTTGTCGAGCTTGGTACAATCATTCGGGTTCGAGCAAAGCCACTTCCCGAGATGCCATCATGACCGAGCTTGAGTTTCTCCAGCACCATCAATTGGTGCGCAATCCTTTCGTGGACGAAGACGCCCAAACCGACACGGTGTTTCGCGATTTTTGTATCGCGGGCACGTTTCACCCTTCGTGGAGCAAAGTCGTCGGCGATGCCAAGCAACCCGCGACCGCCATCGTGTTCGGCGCGAAAGGCTCTGGAAAAACCGCGATGCGGTTGCAACTGATCAACCATGTCACGGCCCACAACTTGCGGCACCCCGATCAGCGCGTCTTCCTGATCCCTTACGATGATTTCAACGCTTATCTCGGACCGCTCGAAGAGCACTTGCCACGGCGCGCTCGCAATCACCCGGATCGCATCCTGTCCGCATTGCGGTTGTGGGACCACATGGATGCGATGCTCAGCGAAGGGGTGACCCGATTGGTGGATGGAGTGCTGAGCCCACCGGCTGCGAATGCCGGTCGCGCGGTCGACCAAGACCGACCGGTAGCCGGCCCCGAAGTTTTGGATGTCGCATCGCAGCTCGATCGGCTCGACCGAGGCCAACGCCGCGATTTGTTGCTGCTATGCGCGATGTACGACCGATCTAAATCCGGGAACATGCAGGATCGCTTCTCGGCCTTGAGACGGCGATTGCGCTTTCACAGTTGGGCGACGTGGCTGCCGCTGGCCATTGCATGCATCCTATCGGTGCTCCTCATCGCGGCGCTCGGCGGGCTCGTCGCATATCAGACGATCACGATGCGAAACTGCCTGTACGCCATTCCGGTTGCCTTGGTGCTCGCATGGGGATGGTATGCCGTTCGATGGTTTCAACGCCATCGGCTCGCATCGCGTATCTGCAAGCATCTGCGGATTCTGGCTCGTGAAACCAGCCAACTGCGACCGGTATTGATGCAATTCACTCCCAAAGACATCGACGAGCAACCGGCTCCTCAGTCGCAACGCTCCGACGATCGCTACGCGCTCTTGGAAAAATTCCAGCTCATCCTGCGAACGCTGGGCTATCCGGGATTAATCGTCATCATCGACCGTGTGGATGAACCCGATTTGGTCAACGGACAAGCCGAACGGATGAAGCAATTGGTTTGGCCGTTGATGGACAACAAACTCCTCAAGCACGAGAGTTTCGGGATCAAGATGCTCCTGCCGAGCGAACTGCAGCCGTACATCGAACGGGAATCACGAGAGTTTCACGAGCGTTCGCGACTCGATAAGCAAAATGTCGTCGCATCGTTCGATTGGACCGGCGAAGCCCTCTACGATTTGCTGGCTGCGCGCATGAAAGCATGCGCGATTCCCAACACGAAACCTTCGCCGAAAAGCTTGTTTGCAAGCGATGTCACCGAAACGCGGTTGCTTTCTGCTCTGCAGTCGCTCAAGACACCCAGGAATGCATTTCGCTACGTCTACTTGCTCATTACCGAACACTGCAAACGCTTCCGGTCCGAAGCCCCCAACTACGAGATCTCCAGCGAGCTGTTCGAATCGACGTTAGCTCTTTATCAATCGGAAGAGCGCCGCAAAGGGGTTAGCTAGACCTTTGCGACGTGTCGGTCGCGAGCGTTACTTCTTGGGCTTTTCTCCGATGACGAGCGTTTCGCCATCCTTGAGATCACCGCTGAGAAGTTCCGTGAAGCGATTGTCGGAGATGCCGATGCGGACCGGCTTGGCACGTAGGAACTTGCCATCGCTGACCCATACGTGGCGAGCGCTCAGGGTGCGGTTGGTTTCGGCTTTCTCGTCGGCGGATACGGTTTTGGGAGATTCCGCCAATTGCTTTTGATCTTCGAAGCCATCGAGGATCTTGCGATCGTCGGGATGGACCCGTTCGCGTTGGGGATAGAATCGCAGGGCCGCGTTGGGAATCTTGATGACCTTTTCTTTCTTGTTGATTTGAAAGGAGAGGTTGGCGGTCATGCCGGGGAGCAGTTTGATATCTTTATTGGGCGTTTCGACGATGACCGGATACGTGATGACGTTTTGTTCCTCTTTGCTGCTCAATCGCACCTGCACGATCTTGCCTTGATCGAACAGTTCGTCGGGATACGCATCGACGGTGAAGCGAACCAATTGTTCGGCTTCTTGAGCGCGGCGAATCCATCCGATGTCGGCTTCATCGACCGATGCGTAGATGTGCATGCGTTCGTCCATCTCGGGGGCGACCACAAACATTTCTGGGGTTTGGAACTGGGCTGCGAGCGTTTGGCCGACGTCGATTTTCTTGTCGATGACGATGCCATCGCACGGAGAGAGGATGTCGGTGTATCCGAGATTGGCTTCCGAGTTGTCGAGCTGGGCTTGGGATTGCTCGACATTCGTTTGAGAGACTTGCAGTTCGGCTTCGCGCATCATGCGAGCGAATTTGAATTGATCCATCTCGGCTTGCGAGATAAAGCTGTCTTGAGAGGACTGCAGTTGCGTGCTGCGGCGTTCGTCGTTGCGAGCTTGTTGCAACATGGCTTCGGCGCGAGCGACTTCGGCTTGGCGGGTGCGCAAGATCGCTTGGTCGCGTTCGACCGCCGAGCGGTAGAGGCGCGGGTCGATGCGGGCCAGCACTTGGCCCTGGGTGACTTTGGTGTTGTAGTCGACGAACAGCTCGGCGATCGGTCCGCTGACGGTTGCGCCGACGCTGACGCGCTTGATCGGTTCCACCTTGCCGGTGGAATTCACCGACTGCACGATGTCGCCAAACTCGACGGCTTGCGTCCGCCATTCAATGCGGCCCCGCTCTTCGAGATACTTCATCAGGGGTTGGTACGATGCCGCACCGATGCCTCCGAGGATGAGCAAGGCGATAAGCCACTTAAGGAGAGATTTCATCAGGACGCTTCAGAGTGGATACGTAAAGGAGGGCAGATCCGAGGGCGACTGCCAAAGCGCTGGCAGCGATCCACAGGGTCGGGAAGTGTTCGGCGGTCGCGCCGAACCATTGCGTCAATTCCGATTGGCTGAATCGCGTCAACCAGAACAAGAGTCCATTGTGCATCGCATGCAGCAAAATTCCAGGCCAAAGTGTATCGGTTCGTACCGCTAACGCCCCCAGCGCGATCCCCAGCAGGGTGGTCGGCACGAAGCGTTCGAGCGACAGGACGCTGCCGTTGACCACATGGAACAAGCCAAATAGGCACGCCGAAGCCAGCACGGCATACATCGGTGTCAACCGGGTCCGCAGCGCCGAGAGCACCATGCCTCGAAAAAAGAATTCCTCGGCGATGGCCGGCACGATGGCTGTCGCCACCAAAATCCAGCCGAAAGGAATTGCCAGGAATTTGGCTTTGGCTTCTTCCAAGCCGGCGGTCCGCTCCAGATCCAACGTCCCAAAACCCAGGTCGCTCAGGCTCTTTAGTGCTTCATAAGCCAGGATCCATAGCCCGCTGGCCAGCAGCAATACCGAGGCGAGCACCCCGAGCCAGCGAAGGCCGCCAGCGACCGAACGGACCGGCACCGAACCGGTCGCGCTGAGCAAGAACGTGGTGCTGGGCTGCCAGCGTCGGTACCATGCGTATGCTGCAGGCAATGCCAAGAACAACACGATCAGCAAGACCGCATTGATCAGCAGCATGGTTCGCATGTCCGAGCTCCATTTGCCTGCGACGTTGGTTGCAATGAAGAACAACGGGAAGAGGATCGCGAGATAGACCGACAACTCGCTAATATTCGGACGTTTGCGCCATTTCTTGGGACGCCGCACCAATTCGCTCCAAGATTCTTGGGAACCGGCGGTCGCGGACTCGGCGCCGAACAACGTCGAGGCCACCACCAGGGCCGCACCCGCATAGAGCAACGTCGACAACACCGCTGCAAAGGCCGGCAGCGCGGCTGGGTTGCCGGTCATGATGTCGCGCGATAGAAGCAAAATATTGATCAGCGGTACGATCCCCAGCAGCGTGGTGAACTCGATGTTGGGCATAAGGGTCACCAAGGCCGGAGCGAGCGAAACGAGCATCACCGGGATGAGGTAAGCCTGGGCTTCCTTAAAGCTCCGCGCGTACGAGCACATCGCCAACAGGATCGCGCTAAAGAACGCTGCGAAGATGACTAGCAAGGGAAGGATTTGCAGAAGGGCCCAGATCGAGAAGCCTCGTTCGCCCAACAGGGCTTGCCCGAGCCCACCCAACGACAGGGTCACCCAACTGGCAAACAGATTCGCCAGTGCGGTCAGCACCGCCACGGTCACCACCGCGATGTACTTGCTAAACAGCAGCACGAACCGAGGGGCCGGAGTTGCGATCATGGCTTCCATCGTCCCCCGCTCGCGTTCGCCAGCGGTCAAGTCGATCGCGGGGTACACAGCGCCGGTGATGGTCATCAAGATCAGCACCAGGGGCAAGATACCCGCGAGCGAAGCCATCGGGTCGGCGCGCTGGCCGATCGCGCTGGAGACGAGCTGGACTGCCGGCCGCACTTTGCCTTGACTGAGCATCGCAAATTGAAAGTCGTTGACCAACTGCATGGCTTTGCGAAATTCGAGCATGGCCAATTCGCTGCGCGGGTCGCCATCGCGAAACTCCATCTCAAAGTCGAATGCGGCCGACGTGCTGCCACCCGGCCCAGGGGTGCGTTGCATGCCAGCGGAGAGCACGGCGAGGTCCAGTTGACCTTCTTGCAACGAGCTGTGCACCGTCACACCTTCGGGAATGACGATGCTGAATGCGGCATCGCTGGATGCGGGAACGATCTCTGCGGTGTTGGGATCGAAGACCTGGCCCGCCGAACCGCTGGCCCCGCTCAGATCGAGCCGCTCCGTAGAGCCGGCTCCAAGCCCGCGCGAGGCGGGCTTGGGACGCCGAATCTCAATCGAAGGCTGGATGCCGCCACTGGCAGCTCGCATGGTTTCTCGGAGGGCCGTCGAGACCACGCGCGCGGTGGCTTCGTCTTGCACGCCGATCACGAACTCAGGTTGGCTTTTCGTAGCGGATCCTGCCGCCCCCAAGAGCAAGCGTTGCAATGCCATGCTCAGCAAGGGATAGACCAAGATCGGCATCATGATCAAAGTCATGATCGTTCGGCGATCCCGAAGGCTTTCGCGGAGCTCTTTCAAGCACAATCGGCTGAACCGACCGTTGGCGAAATACTCTTTCATGCTCCGGTTCCTGTCGGGGGTGCAAACGATTGGTCCGATTGGGGAGCCGATGGGGAACTGGACGCACTCGGCGCGGTGTCGGATTTAATCAGCTCGATGAACATGTCGACGAGGTGTTCCTTGCCAGTCGAGGATTTCAAGTCGGACAGTGTCCCTTCGTAGCGAATCGTCCCGTGGTGCAGCAGTCCGAATCGATCGCAGACCCGTTCGGCTTCATCGAGTCGATGCGTCGAGAGCAACACGGATTTCCCTCGCCGCTTGAGCAACTCGATGAACTCAAAGACCGTCTGGCTGCCGACGACGTCGAGTCCGCGCGTGGGTTCGTCGAGCAACATCACAGGTGGATCGTGCATCAATCCTCGGGCCAGCGTCACACGTTGCTTTTGACCGGTGCTGAGCGTGCTGCAACGCTGATCCAAAAACGGGCGAATGCCGAGCAAGTCGGCGAGTTCCTCCAATCGCACGGCAGCGACCGCCGGCTCGACGGCGTAGAGATCGGCAAAGTACATGAGCATCTCGCGCACGCTGAGCCAGGGATAGACGCCGTCGTTGGTGGAGATCAATCCCAACTGATGTCGGATCTGTCCGACTTCATGATCGGTGCGCACTCCGCCGATCTCCACATGGCCCGAATCGGGCTCGAGCAATCCCATGATCATGCGCAGCGTGGTGGTCTTGCCCGCCCCGTTGGGACCGAGCAATCCGAACACTTCGCCATTCCCCACTTCAAACGAGATACCGTCCACGGCGATCAAGGGCTGGCCTCGCACCATGAACTGTTTACGGAGACAAAAAGCGGAGATCATGCGAGAGGAGGCTTTCTAGCGCGAGCGGTCGAGTAGGCTCATTATGATAGGTTAATGAGCAAGCCGCCGTGTGCAGCACAAAGACTTTTGGAGGTTTTTGGGCATTGCCTCCCCAGTAAAGGCCGTCGGTGTTGGATTCCCCGCGCGGGGCGTCGCCTCGCAACGTTTCGCAGCGGTGAAGCTACGCAGAATCGCCTTGCGAACATCGGCATAACTCGGTCAACAGCGAGCGAGCGGCGCCGCTATCGATGGCCTTCGTAGCCAGCGCCACACCTTCGAGCAACGAGTGCGTTTTTCCGGCGACCCACAGCGCCGCCGAAGCGTTGGCCAGCACGATATCGCGCGGCGGACCCGGTTGGCCGCTCAGGATCGATTGGATCACTTGAGCGCTTCCTTCGGGGCCATCCACGATCAAGTCTTCGTTGCGGATGGTCGGCAGCCCAAAGCTTGAAGGGGACCATTGCGATTGGGTGGTCATTCCGTATTGCACATGCAGCACTTGCGTATCGGCTGCGAGGCTGACTTCATCCATCCCGTCGAGTCCTCGTACAACGATCGCGGCTTCGATGGGCAATTGCATCAAGGCTGCCGCCAGTTTGGTCTGCAACGCCTCATTCCCGGTGCCGATGATTTGATACGCGGCTCCGGCGGGATTGCACAGCGGTCCCAAGTAATTGAAAAGGGTCGGCACCCCGAGCGATCTGCGCACGTGTCCAACGTGCTTCATCGCTGGATGCAATAATGGGGCAAAGCAAAAGCACAGGCCGAGCGCGTTGAGGCAGTTCTCGACCTTCGCACGATCGGCTTCGACGGAGACTCCCAAACATGCGAGCACATCCGCCGATCCGGTCGCGCTGGTCACCCGGCGATTTCCGTGTTTGGCCGTCGGGACGCCTGCCGCGGCCGTGACGATTGCCGCTGCCGTGGAGATGTTGAAGGTTCGAGCGCCGTCGCCACCCGTTCCGCAAGTGTCCAGCAATCCTTGACGCGTCGTGCGAATCGGGGTCATCATCAGCCGCATGCCTCGGGCAGCGCCGACCAGTTCCGAAACCGATTCTCCTTTTGCGCGCAAGGCTAGCAACAGTTGGCCAATCTCCGCATCTTCGGCGCGACCTGCCAACATCCAAATGATGGCTTGTTGCATCTGGTCTGCGGTCAAATCCTGGCCGGATTCGGCAATAGCGACAAAATCCTCAAGCATGCTGGTTCCTAGCGGATAGGTGCGACTACAAAGTCCGTGCATCGAAGAGTACACTGAGCATGGCTTTGAATGGATGAACCCTTGCCGATATTTGAGTCTAAATGGCACGAAAAGTCATTATTGATTGCGACCCTGGAATTGACGATGCCATTGCCATCATCATGGCTTTGTTCGATCCCAGACTCGATGTCGTGGCCATCACGACCTGCGCTGGAACGGTGGAAGCCGAACAGTGCGGACACAACGTGTTGGGGCTGCTCGAAAAACTCGACCCGCCCCGATTGCCTCGCGTCGGGTTCGGACTCGACCCAGACGATGCGCCGGTCGGAGATGCTCGCTACTTGCATGGCTCGGATGGTCTGGGCAACCTAGGTTTGCAACCAGCCCAACGCCAACACGTCATGAATAGCGATAAACTGATCATCGACCGGCTCAAGGCTGATCCAGGTGATGTGTCCATTCTGTGCCTCGGGCCTTTGACCGGAATCGCCAAGGCGTTTCAGCGGGACCCGGGCGCGATCAATCTGGTCGATCAATTGATCATCCTGGGTGGGGCTACCATCGGTCACGGCGATGTCACCGCGGCTGCGGAGTTCAACATGCATTTCGATCCCAGCAGCGCCGCTGCGGTCCTGCATTCTCCCACCACCAAGACGCTCCTACCGCTTGACGTTACCAGTCAGTTGGCCTTTGATCTCCAATTGCTCAACGAACTGCCGAGCAAACACTCGCGTGCCGGCGCGATCCTGCACGCCATGCTGCCGCATCTGTTCCGATCGTTTCGTCAACATCGAGGCCAAGAAGCCGTTCCGTTGCAAGGCGCCGTCGGCGTGACCTATCTGACCGAGCCGGAACTCTTCGAGTGCGAACCCCATGCGCTGGAGATCGAAGAATTTGGAACCCTGACCCGCGGCGCGACCGTGGTCGATCGCAGACCGTTCGCAGCCGTGACCCGCGAATTGGAGATCGCGTGCCGGGCCGATGCCGACGCTGTGCGCGAAGCGACCTATCGATCGCTGCGATACGCTGGCCAATGCACTGAGTAACGCGCCAGCACACGCAGTAGGTTGCTGTCGCACAGAGTAGGTTGCTAGCGTACCGAGTGAGGCCACCGCGCTCGGTTGCCTCCCCCCCTGCTCTCTTCGAGAAGCCGAGCGTTACGCCTCTTTGCGATCCGCGATCGCCAAGGTGCGATCGATGCGAGCGAGGGAACGCTCGCGTCCCAAGATGGCCAACGCATCAAAGATTCCCAAGCCGGTGCCTTTCCCGGTCAATGCAACACGCAGCGCATTGATGCAAACCCCGAGCTTGGCCCCCTGCGACTCGGCCAATGCTTTGATCTGAGGTTCTAACTCGGATTGCTCCAAGCTCGGTGCCGACGCGATCAGTGCTCGCAATGCCGTCAACACAGCCACTCCTTGTGGCTCGCCCAACAATCGCTTTTCCAGCACCGCAGGATCGATCGCCATCGCATCGTCCTGGACGAAGTACTCGTCGAATTGCAAGATGTCCCCAGCGACCTTGATCCGATCGCCAGCCGCCGCGACGACGCGATTCAAATGCTCGGCGATCGAGCATTCCGGAGGGGCGGTGACCCAGCCGGCTTTCTGCAAGTAAGGCAAGACCATGGCCACCTTCTTCTTGAGGTCAAGCTGGTTCATCCATCGCCCTTGAAACGCCAATAGCTTTTGAGGATCGAACGATGCAGGGGCTTTGTTGACCCGCTCCAGCGAGAAGTGCGCGATGGCATCCGCGACGGAAAAGTGCTCGGTGCTGTCGTCGAGCGACCACCCCAGGAGCAACAAGTAGTTCAGGATCGCTTCCGGCAGGAATCCGGTTTCGCGATAGAAGTCGACCACCACCGGATTGAAGGTTTCTGGCGTGGTGGTCATGTTGGCCTTCTGGGCGATGCTCTCGCCGAGTTGGAACAACGTCGCAAAGTCCTTTTGCTTGAGATACTTGTCCAGTTTGCGCTTGCTGAGCTTGGCCGTTCCACCGGGCTCCGCCACGTACGGCAAATGGGCGTAGATCGGCAAGGGATAGCCCAAGCTTTGTGCGATGAAGATCTGACGCGGCGTGTTCGGCAAATGCTCGACAGCCCGTACCACGTGCGTGATTTTGAAGTCTTCGTCGTCGACCACACTAGCCAAATGGTAGAGGCACGTCCCATCGGCGCGCTGGATGACGTGGTCTTGTTCGTCGGCCCACTCGAACGAGCAATCGCCGCGGATCAAGTCTTGGAAACGGCACTGGCCCGTGCGAGGCATCTTCAATCGCACGACCGCAGTGCGTCCTTCGGATTGGTAGCGAGCGTCGTCCTCGGGGGTGCTGGCCATGAAGCGGCGATCGTAAATGAAGGCCTTGCCCGCCTTCTCGGCGGCAGCTTTGTCGGCTGCCAATTCTTCGGTTCGCGCGTAATCGCGATAGGCGTGGCCGGATGCGAGCAACTGCGAGACCGCTTGCTGGTAGCGCTCGGAGCGTTGCGATTGGAAATAGGGTGCGTAGGGACCGCCGACTTCAGGGCCTTCGTCCCAGTCCAGCCCTAGCCAGCGAAAGCCATCGAGGATCGGTTGCAATGCCGCCTCGACGTTGCGGCCTTGGTCGGTATCGTCGATCCGCAACAGGAATTGCCCGCCTGCTTGCTTGGCGAGCAAGTAATTGAACAATGCGGTGCGGACGCCGCCGATGTGCAGGTAACCGGTCGGACTAGGAGCAAAACGGGTGCGTATGGTCATGGAAGCATTCTTTGTTGTGTTCTTTGCGTTGTGTTCTTTGCACCGAGTCTTCGCTGCGAGGATGGCTGGTCCTCGTGGCTCGGCCGCAGCCGTTCAGGCGGGATCCAACCGGGCCGCAAGATCGGTGACATAGAAATCGCGGAGCAGTCGGTAGACGCGGGGGTGATACTCTCGCAGTTCCTGCGGCAATTGAAAATAGGTTTCGGTGCCGACCGCAAAAAATTCGCTCGGATGCGTTAGGCCGTAGTCGTTGAAAACATTGTCCAATCCCTGAGCCCGACGCTCGCGGGCGTTTTCGAACTCGTGTTGAAACTCGCGCCGCCAACGCTCTGCATCCACGCCGGATGGGAGCGGGGGCAAACCGTCGGCATGCGGATCGTCGATCATGTCGAGTTGGTGCGAGAACTCGTGCAGGACGATGTGGTCTCCTCCTTGCGGATCGTACACGGCGCTTTCGATGTCTTGCCAATTGAGGGTGATGGGACCGCGAGCCCGCGTCTCGCCAGCCCGATAGAACTCGCCTCCCAGTCCGGATTGCGTGTCGCCACCGCGCGCTCGCGCCCAATACGGTCGGGGATAGATGAGGATGGTCTTGGTCGTCGGGTAGTACCAATCGGGATAGGCCAACACCAACAGCGAGGCGTTGAGCGATACGCAGCGCTTGACGTCCTCGGTCACGACAAAGCCTTCGCACCCCTCCCAGTGCTTGCGGGCTGCGAAACGCGCGGACCAATCGACCATGAGATGGCGCGTAGAGTCGCCAAGATACGGTGCTTGCCAAACCCAGCGGTCCAATTCTCGCAATTGCGATTCGGTCGCCCGTGGGGGCTGACGCGGCGATTGCCAGCTTCGCCAACGAGCTCGCAACCCATCCAGCCACGCTGCCATCATCCAACCTCCGCGTCCTGGGGTAGCCCGGCCAGAATATCGCTGGCGCTGGACCATGCGGCTGCATCCACATCGTGGATCCGCAGCGGCAACACTTCCAGAGCCGTGCCCGCATCCTCGATCGCATCGGGGAACAAGCCTTGGCACAATCGTCGCCATGCAGCTCGCGTGCACGAACCTCTCAGTTCGACATATTCGATATGCCCGTTGCGGTCGTAGATCATGCCATCGAGTTGGAGCTTGCCCGTCGCATGCGGCATGACCCAGACAAAGCTTCCGTCGGGTTCGACAAACATGCCGGGCCAACCGCTCAGCAGTTCGCAGTAAGCCTCAAACGATTGCGGCAAACATTGCTCGGACAGAGCATAGATGCGAATGAACATCAGCGATGAATCTTCCTGAATGCGTCAGCCTTCGGGCGGGATGTGTTTGCCATGCGGATCGGTCGAGGGGGATCCGATGTTGCGGTCCAGCTCGCCGCGCAGGGCGCTGCTGGTGTAATGCTCGAGAGATTCGGCTTGTGCATGCAAACGCGGGTCGGTGATTCCGGTTTCGACACTCAAGTACTGTTCCCAGAGGCGATGGGAGCGGATCAAGTTTTGTGCGTGTCGAAAGCCTTCCGGTGACAGGGACCATGCGTCCTGAGCGTGCATCAAATAGCCGCGACGCATCAATTCCATAGCCACCGAAGCAGTTTGCGATGCCCCTTTGCCGAGCCGCTCCGCCAATTCGCGCAGCCCCACGGCCGGATGGGACGTATTCCCAGCGGGTTGTCCTTGCGCTTCCGATTCGCGATACAATAGTGCCAAGATATCTTCACCCAAGATGCGCCGCGTCAAAGACCGTCGCGACCACCACCGCGCGACCCATCCCGATTTCGGACTCGCGATCACCGAGACCAGCAGCAGCCCTCCCGATGCCAACGCGATCATGGCCGCCGAGTTGGCCGACTTGAAACCGATCGCATGCGGAAGCGTGATCGCCATCCCGTGCCCGAGAATCGCACCCAGTGCTGCGATGATTACGCTCAGCCCAATCATCGATGGGAGCCGATTGCAGGCCAGGAACGCGGCCGCGGGCGGGACGATCAACATGGCGACGACCAAAATGTTTCCGACGGCGCGAAACGATACGACGCACGTCACCGCTACCGTAGCCGCCAGCACATAGCGAAACAATGCCACAGGGATGCCTTGCGCCTGCGCCAGCGTCGGATCGAACGTGCTCAAGGCCCATTGGCGATAGAACAACACGACCAGCAGAGCGTTGAACAAACAGATGCACCCGAGTTCGATCACGACGACGGGGATGGGCCCCAGCCATGTCGGAATGGTCTCGAGAATGATGGTTTCCAAGTTGCCGTATAGAACGCACGAAGGATCGAGATCGACGTGCTCCGCGCGGGAAACCATCATGATCCCGAGCGCGAACAGAGCGGTGAACACGACGCCGATGGCCGCGCTCTCTTCTACGCTGCCATGTTTGCGGATCAACTCGGTCAGCCACACGGTGGCTACCCCGACGGCGATTGCGCCCAGCAGGGCGACCAACGTGCCCCGCGAGCCGGTCAGCAAAAAGGCTCCGGCGATTCCGGGCAACACGGCGTGGCTGATGGCGTCCCCGATCAAACTCAAACGGCGCAGGACGAGGAAGTTGCCGACCAGCGCGCAGGCGACGGCGCACAGAATCCCTGCCAGCACCATCCAACCATCGACTTGCCAATACCAATTCATGGACTCACCCTAGGAACGCATGCACGTTTGGTTCCTAGCATAGCGGACGGGTGGCAAGCTGATAACGGGCGTTAGTTGTTCGCTTGGCTCATCTCGTCGGCAAAGTCCAGCGATGGTTCAGGAGGCAATCCATCCTGAACTTCTTCGGGCGCAGCGGCTTTGGGTTGCCGTTTCGGACGCCCCATCAATCCTGCGATGATCGGAAGCGCAACGACGGCCAGAATGAATGTCATCCACAAGTACGGCAGCAGATTGAACATGTCGTTAGGATCTGACCCTAGGGAGAAAAGTCGAACGGCCAAGCGTCTGGACGACGGGACAAGCCAGAATGCTTAGAGCCTATCGGAAAACCGTGAGCCGTGTTGGCCGTCGCAGATCCGCCGCGGCCTTTGGGCCTCGGGGTTCTGGGTTTTCGGATAGGCTCTTCGCGAACGATGCTTCTAGCCTAATTGCTCCGCGCGAGCGGATCAAGGGTTGGAAATCCCCAGTTTTTCATGGTGCTGGCTTTTCACCGTTCTAGTTCTTTACCGGCGGCAGCTCGTAACAGACGGCTTCTTCGCCATTGCGAAGGTAGAGCTTGTCCCCAACCACCGCAGGGTGATTCCAAGTCTTGCCGTTCATGGCGGGGGCCTTGTAGATCTCTTGAAGACTTTCCGGAGTGGCTCGCAACAGCACCAGTTCTCCCGGTTCGCTCACCACCACGATCAGTCCCGAGTCGGCCAGCAACATGGCTTGCCCCTTCTGATATCGCCCGCCCTTCCATTTCCGGGCTCCGTCCTTGAGATCGATACACGTAAAGATCGCGTTATCGAACCCGTAGGCGTATCCATCGTGCACGATCAGATCGTTGAAGTCGGGCTTTAAGTTTATGGACGTCCAGACTTCTTCTCCTTCGAGCTTGCCATCGACCTCTTTAAGTTGGACCAAACGCGTGCCCGATCCCAAACCGGTGGGAATCAAGAGTTGATTCCCTTCGAGGATCCTGGGTTGCAGCGCGCGGTAGCCTTGATGCTTCCAGTCGTACTCAAGGCCCGTTTCGCCCGTGTCGGGTTTCCAAAAGTGGGCCCCGGTATCCGACAACAGGGCGAGATACGTTTTGCCGAACACCTGCACCGGTTGCACCGAGCCGTACGACATCTCGCCAGCCGAAGCAGACCATGCGAGCTTGCCATCTTCTGCGCGGAACGCCAATACTCCTTTGTCTCCTTTGCTACCGGCATGGACGATGACAAGTCCATCGTGCACACACGGAGAGGACGAAAAGCCCCACATCGGAGGTTCGCGGTCGGCCTCTTTCTTCAAATCGATCTTCCATGCCAGCTCCCCGTTGGCAGCGTCGATCTTCATCAGCCAGCCTTCAGCGCCGAGCGCATAAATGAATCCACCTGCAATCGCAGGGGTTGCGCGGGGACCCAATCCGCCCAAAGCTTCGAAGAAGCGGGATGCCTCGCCGTGTTCCCACAATTGCTTCCCTGTGTTTGTGTCGTAGCACACGACCGACTCCTGTTCACCGCGTTGTTCTTGGGTGAACAGATAGTCGCCGGCGATGGCAAAGGAACTCCATGCTGGACCGACGGGAATGCGCCACAACTCTTTTGGAGGCCGCGCGGTCCAATCGCTGCTGAAGGCTTTGCCGCGCTGCGTGCCATCTCCATTTGCACCGCGAAAGCCGGGCCATTCGGGATTGCGGAAGGCGGCTGTGTCGATGCTCGCAGCGTCGACCGATTTGCCACTTGCAGAGCGACTCGCCAACAGCCGATCTTCGGACGATGCGTTCCAACGCCAATCGAGGCCAAAGGAGAAATCGCCCCATACGCCATCGGTCTTCAGGAGCGCCGACACGCTGGCCGCCAAAAATGCCAACGCCACCGCGATCCAAGTTCTGCGGCTGGACAGGGTGCGATGGTAGAGGATCGCGCCGATGGCAAAGGCGGCAATGGCCATGGGAATCGTCATCACCATCAACAGCGGGCCACGCATGGACGGATCGCAAATCACTTGCTCGATCGCGACCGCTCCGACGATTCCGGCGACTCCGAGCAATCGTTCGTACCATCGCGCTCGGCTCACCAGCAGCCACCACAGGACAACCACCAGCCCGATCAACAGCGGGCCAAAGGCACTGACCATCCAAATCCACGAAGGAGCATTCTGCACCCAATCGGGGATAAACCGAGCCACAGCCATCGCGAGCAAGAGCAGCAGCGGGATCCAGATGCGAAGCGGTCGAAAGCGAGAAACAGGCGTTTCGGACGTTGGCCCACTCTTTGGATCCGACAGATTTTCCATTTGATTCACACTCAACCCTCCCCGCGAAAAACAACCTGTTATGCCGAGTGCATGATAGGAGCCAAGAGGTGGCTTGCACAGGGCAGCCTGCCCGCACGGGTCCCGCAATGGGGCCTCCGTGCGAGGGGGAACCAGCGGGACATACGTTTCGCCGATACCCAGCATTGCAGGCCGAGATCCGCTACCATCGATCGCTTGAGAGTTCGTCGCCGACGCACCGCAATTGGAAAAAAACTTCATGAAACCTCCATCCAGCCGATCTTCCTTCTCTATAAAGAGAGAGTTGATTGCGAGATATAGGCTTTGGATGCTCAAGCCATGTTTCGCATCGACGGCACGTCATGCGATTTTGCAACCCCATGCATCCTTGGCCTGCATTCCGAGTTGTCAATCTACAACGGCATGTGCATTCGGAACCTCAACATGACGAACCCACTCACATTGGACCGAACGGTTACGGCGTCTTCTACAAGCCCCTCTCCAAGGGCCATTCGAGAATCCACTTGCTCGGTTGCCCGATCCGCCAATCGCAGGCAGTGGCTTTCGGGCTTGATCGCCCTGATGCTTGTCCCGAAGTGGGCTATGCAAGCCAACGCTCGGATGGGCGACGATGCACCCTTCCGCGACGGCGAGGATGGACCGGCTCGAAGTCCTGCACTCGATGCTTGGTCGGGTACCTCGCTGGCCGGTTGGATGACCATCGATGGCAAAGATGCGCCAGCAGGATGGTCGGCTAAAGATGGAGTGATCGCATTGCGCAAACAAGGCCAACCCGGCGGTCACATCGTGACGCGTCAGGAGTTCGGCGATTTCGAGTTGCAGTTCCAATGGAAGATCGCTCCCAAGGGCAACAGCGGGCTGAAGTACCGCGTCAAGACCTACGGTGAGCGAACGCTCGGCTGCGAGTATCAGATTTACGATGCGGCAGGCCGACCGATCGATCCCAAGAACCAAACCGCATCCATCTACGACTTGTTTGAACCTGCCCAATCGATCACGGTCCATCCGGCAGGCGAATGGAACGACGCGAAGATCGTTGTGCAGCGGGATACGCTAGAACATTGGATCAACGGCGAACTGGCGGTCCGCGCCGTCGTCGGCAGCGCTGAATGGAAGAAGCGTGTGGCGGAGAGCAAATTCAATGACGTGGAGGCCTTTAGCGAACAAGCCAAAGGCCGCATCATGCTCACCGATCACGGCAGCGAAGTCTGGTACCGGGCCTTTGTGTTTCGCGATCTGACTGGTGCAGATCCCAAGCAACAGTGAGATCCGCGCGTTCCGTAGTGCTCCGATCGTAGCCAATCGACGCCTCGCGAAGGTGCACTCACACGCGACTACTTGCGAAGGCGATTGCCGGGGCGATTCGCAACCGGCGGCACTTTGTTCGCAGCGTTGGATTTGGAACTGCTGGGGCTCTTGGATGGTGCCGCAATCGATGAGGAGGCAGACGTGGAACTCCGCATGGATGCTGCCTCGTCTCGGCCGCGGATCGATGGGGTCGAGACAGTGGGGGCATCGCTCGTGTCGTCCAGCGTTTCGGACATGCGAGCCGCATACAGTGCCAGTGCGCGGGTCGCATGACCGCGCGGTCCGATCGGCCATTTGGTATCGCGCTTCTCGTAGATGTGATCGAGCAAAAAGTCGACGGCTTTCTGAACGCGCGGGCTGCGCAGTTCGCTGTCGCTGACGGTGAACATCAGCCACTCGAGCATGTGTCCTGACGTTTGTACTTTGCGTTCAGCTTTGGGTTCGTTGCCCCGGCCTTCGTACCAATTGGTGCTAAAGCTTCCATCGGGATTCTGCAATCGCCATGTGTAATCGATGTAGTCGTTGATGAACTTTACGGCTCGTACATATTGGCCTTGAATCGGTTGGCCTTGCAGCACCCGTTGCTTGACGGCGAACGAAAGCCCCATCAATCGATGCGTACCACCGCACGCCGCACCGACCACGGGCTGCGCCAGTTCTTCTTGAATTAGTTTTTGAAGGCTCCATACCTTGCCATCGTTAGCTCGCCATTGCTTGTTCGAGTCCAAATAATACGACAGCCCGATGAGTTTGAAGGTGAGCTCGGACTTTTCTTGGCAAGTCGCCATTTCATAGCGGACGAGATCTTCAACCGTGAACTTGCGTTCGCCGATTTGGATCGGATAGTCGGGTGGGACTTGGCACTGCGCGAGGATGGCTAGGAATTGACCTTGGTGGCCTTGCACACCACCGCCAACGTTGGGAATGAAGGAGACGCCGCGCGGCGTGAACATGCGTTGTGTGCGGCACAAACCGTTATGGCACATCCAACCGATGGCGTTGACGCGACCGTTGGGTCCGATCAGTTCGTACTCGTTGCCGAACGCCAGAACCGCATGCATCACGGCCCAAGGCGACCGGGCTGCGGTGGTTTCGGGGTTGTTCAAGTAATGGTCGAGGCAAGCTTGGACTCGCTTCATACGTCGCTGTTGATCGGGAGTGCCGGCGATGACGGCTCGCGGTGCAGCAGGACGGGGTTCGGCGCCCGCACCGGCGGCTTCCCCGTGATTGGCTGGCTTCTTGGCTTTCTCAGCGTCGACGCCTTGCAACGCGCGGTCGGAACTGGGCTGTGAGGGAGCGGGCTCCTCTTCGGCGAGGTACTCGTGCAGATCTTCATCCGCCGTCTTGAGGACAGGCCGACGAAGGGGTTCGGCGCGATGCGTTTCGACGCTGCCATCGTTGGAAAGGGGCGATTCCATGGCTTCGGCGGATTCTTGACTGCGGTTCGGGGAAGCCATGCGCAAGGGTTGCGATGTTGGAGCAGGGGCAACGTCCCCTTTGGATCGCGGCGATGCGACGATCGGTGCGTTAGGCGCGGGACGTGCGTTGGCGAACTTGAGCGGCGGCGTGGCGGAGCTGGGTTCGCGATCCGAAGAAGCTGTATCGCGCGGGCTGTCGTCGGCGGCTGGATCGGAACCCTTGGTCGGATCCATCGGAGTCCGCAGACGGCGCGGCTTCGTCGTTTTGTTTTCTGAGTTCGGGCTCGAGCCTGTGTGCAATCGAGGAGGTTCGGAGGGGGATTTCGAGTCGATGGGACGCGGTGCGATCACCAAGGCGGGGCTGCTAGAGACCGCCGATTCGTCGCCGCAAGTGCCACCGTCGGCATCGCCGCATAGGGTGTGATCGTGAGGCTTTACCAATTCGAGAGGCAAGTCGTCGATCGCGACACTTTCGTCGACGGGCAGCGACGCATCGATAGCTGGGGCTTCGTTGGCGGTGTCTTCGCTGTGCGAATCGAGCGTTTCAGGATCGAGAACCGCGACCTTGCGCGCGGTCGGACGGCCGCTTGCCAATCGATGCGTGGAGGACGAGGGTTTGAAGGTCAAGATCGCCGGGACATGGGCCGCACGATGGCGGGAGGTTGCGTCGTCGGTTTGGCTTGCATCGCCAAAAGCGGTTTCGCGGTCGGGAGATGCAAAGTCTTCATTGGCCAAATGGGTTGAAAACGGAAGCATGGGATCGCCATCGACCACGGCTGCGACATGCGCTCGGTGCGGGATGCATGATGCATGGGGTGCCCAGACGCAGTCGCGATCTTGCCAGCCCAACACATCGGGGTGGGATGCCGCAGTTTCTGATGACAGCGTTTCTGACGGCGGCGTTTCTGACAGCGGCGAAGCGACGGCTTCAAGGGAGGCTTCGTTGTGAGCCTTGTTCGATGTTTCTGGGTACGCAGCCCGCAGACGGAGCGAGTTGGTGGCTGGGGCGCGGAGCGACGGAGGGATCGACAGGTTGGAGCGAGGTTCGGTCTGCGGAGAAGATGCCGGGGGCTGGCCGAACGCCGTGCACGTGCCACTTAGGACGAGTAGGGCGAGGGCCAACAGCGAGCAGGCAACGCACCGATGGCGATAGGGCAACGGCATAGGGGATCGACAAGGGCTTGGGGCAATGACTTCGAAGCGCACGCGGTAGTCTATCGGCGCTCGCCTTGGAATCGGTGCAATGATTACAACCGGAAAAATCGGAACCCCGAGAGACGGTGCGAAAACCGTTCTTCCGCTTGGCATGCGCCACGGTTATTCGCCGTGGTGGTTGGCCCGATTGCGTTGCTAGCAATCGATGCAACCGCAGGCTGCATCAACGTTTGAGGGGGACGAGCGATTGCAAGGTTTCGGCGAGTGAAACTTTGGGTTCGGGGACTTCATCGCCGGCCAGGTAACTGCGCCAGGCTTCCATGTCGCCGCCATAGTTCTTGCCTGTGAATTCCTTGAGGGCGATCGAGACGTGGTACTGCATGGCCGGGTTGCGGTCCTCGAGTTTGCTAGCCAGGAATTGTTTGACGTCATCGGAGCGGTGGGCGCCGAGGGCTTCGGTGGCCTGCAAGCGGACATTGCTGCTGGGGTCGGCGGCGGCCATGCTCAGCAGGGTGTTGCCGGCGGCTTCGGAGGGGCTTTTGTGGAGGACGTCGACGACGGCCAGTCGGACGTAGTCGCTGTTGTCTTTGGCGCGTCCGGCGAGGGCTTCGAGGGCATCGGGACGGCTGTTGACGCCTTGCAAGGCGAGGACGGCTTCGCGGCGAATTTCGGGGCTAGATTCTTCTTTGAGAATGCTATCCAAGTTCGCGATCCACTTGGTTTGTTCGTCGCTGCTCATGGAGGCGATTTGATTTTTGAGCAGTCGGATTTCTTCGACGCGTTGGGACGGGACGACGACCTTTTCGCGATCTTCCCGCCATTGGTTTTGAATGTAGGGATTGAGTTTCTTGAGGTGGAAGAACGGTCCGTCGGTGCAGCCCGCGACCGAACCGCAAAGGAACGCTAGCCAGCAAAGTCGATGGCGATGAAGTCGCAATTCCCGCAGGAGCGTGCCAGGGGTGGCGCGTTGGTGGTGGCGAGTCATCATGCGGTGGTGACCTGAAGCAGGAATGGGAGACCAATAGGAACCGGCTGGATCGTGCAGCATCGGCTGTATCGATGGGTAGGATCGTGGACGCACCGGGGCGTTTCGGCGACCGGACCATAGCAAAAAGTCGAACCGGGGTTCCAGATCAAGTGCCTCAAAAATGGCGGCAAACGCGGGGAGGTCGGCGAGCTTGGCGAGTTGGGGCAACGCGTGAACGCTGGGAAATGTAGGGGTTTGGGCGTTTGGGGGGAGGGGGTGATCCAGCACAAGGGTGGTTGGTGCGCCGAAAACGGCTTGCAAAAGCAAGAAACTTTGGCAAACTGTGAAAGAGCGATGGGCGATTGCAAGCCCAACGCGAGCGTAGACGGCGTGGTCCTGGGCCGAGAGGCGAAGGGCGTGGACGTCGATTGCGTGGATCGAATTGGAGAGGTGGCTGAGTGGTCGAAAGCACCGGATTGCTAATTCGGCGTAGGGTTAACTCCTTACCGCAGGTTCGAATCCTGTCCTCTCCGTTTGCTTATTGAAGCCCTTGCTCAAAAACCCTGGTTTCCCCAGGGTTTTTCGCATTTCTGGCCAATTGCTTTGGCCTTCTGGTGCGCCCATGCAACTCGGTGCATGGCGCCTGCGGCGTAGAATTTCGCGTCGCGCACCCCAAATCGAGTCGTTTTTCGCGTCGCTGAGGGTGACTCAGCTCGGTTGAGGAGTCAATTGGTTTTCAAGCAAGTCTTGTCCGAAACTCGCCATAGGCCGCCGAGTGCGTTAGTTCAGCGCAGCCGCTCATGTTGGCCATGCCTTCTGTACCGTTGTGCCTCGCGGTGAAACGAGAATCCTTGTTGGACGATCAGACTGACAGCGTCGCGGTTGAATTCCGCGCTAAACACCCGACGCTTGGTTGTCTTTTGATTGGACATTGTGTCGTCCTGGTTTGATTCTGAGAAAATCCTTCATTGACCGCTAGTCCCGGACTACCGAAGGGGCACTGAGAATTATCCAGGCGTATCGTCTTCCTCTCATCGGGATTATGCCCTTCCGTTGGGGCGTGAAGTCACGGCAAGAATGGGTTTGCATGAACAGTACACTGAAATCGTTCAAAAATTTCTTAGCCGCTTTATTCCCATCTCACGCGTTGACTTTGTGCTCGGTCGAGCTGCTTCAGCGACTGCGTTGGTGCACAACAATCCGGCAATTATTGTTCATTCCAACTTTACGCATCGATAGGCCATTCCCATGTCATATGTCCCGCAAGTGAATTCCGAAGTCAATCGCCAAGATGGGTTGATTCGCGATCGATCCTTCGTTGGCATCACTGCTACCCAGTTCTTAGGTGCCTTCAACGATAATTTGTTCAAGCAGCTGATGCTTTTACTGGCTATTCCCAAGGCAGCAGCGGTTTTCGACCCTCAGCAGATCGCAACTATTACCTTCGCTTTGCCCTTTGTCCTGTTCTCGGGAATCGCGGGGCATTTGTCAGATCGATACAGCAAGAGAAGCGTAATTGTTCTGGCAAAGATGGCCGAAATTGGCATCATGGGTTTGGGAATGGTCGGTTTTCTCTTCTATGGGAGCACTGGCTATGTTGGACTTCTAATCGTCCTGTTTTTGATGGGTGTTCACAGTGCTTTTTTTGCTCCCAGCAAGTACGGGATCCTTCCAGAACTCTTTCCAGGCAAAGAGTTGCCAAAGGCAAATGGGATTGTCTTGATGACGACGTTTCTCGCCATCATCTTTGGCACCGTCTCAGCAGGTTTTGTCGGTGGTTTCTTGGTTGATCAGGAACGGCCTCTCGCAGATTCCGCTCCCCGTTTGTGGATCGGTTCGCTGATCTGCATGGGCATTGCAATTGTCGGGACTTGGACAGCGATTTGGATTCGGCCGGTGCCAGCAGCCATGCCAAGCCTAGTCCTCAAACCAGGTTTTTGGGCTGTTTCCCCCGTCACAGTGAAAATGCTGCTTCAAGATCGACCGCTTTTGGGCGCCGTGCTTGCATCCAGCATATTCTGGATGGTTTCGGGAATTGCGATACAAGCAGTTAATAGCTTTGGAATGGTACAACTCCAGCGCGGCATGCTCGAGACAAGTATCATGACTGCATGCATCGGTGCTGGCATTGCAATCGGCTCCGTTCAAGCTGCACGCTGGTCTCACGGAACTGCGGATGCAAAGGTCGTCCGATGGGGTGTCATCGGCATATTCACAGCACTGCTTTGCTTGTCCATATCGCTACCCGTTGCTTCGTTGGATGGATGGCAGCATTTGTTGGGCTATCGTGGTTCCCTTTTCGTACTGCTCATGCTCGGATTCGCGGCCGGTCTCTTTGCGATCCCTCTGCAAGTCTTTCTTCAATCTAGACCGTCGAAGGATCAAAAGGGGCGAATGCTAGGCGCAATGAATCTTGCCAACTACGTGGCCATTCTCATGTCAGGCCTCTTGTACGGACTGCTTGACGCGATCGTGACAACACTCTCATGGCCGCGTAGTTCCATCTTTGGGTTCATGTCGCTACTCATACTCCCTCTATTGCTTTGGTACAGACCCAACTTTGACTCAATTACGCAAACGAGACTCGAAGTATCACCTCTGAAAACGGTCGGGGATTCGGTGATTTGAGCCCTTCGCTCCTCGGGCTTCGAAGCTTGCAGCGGACTTGAGCAAGGAAAAGTACTGGACGATGCCGATCAAGACTAGGGAAAGTATGGTAGGAACAATCTTATGAATCTCCGGGATGTCCTGCGGAAAAAACCACTGCAGGTAAACTAGGTGAATGCTGTAGCCGAACAGTGCCGAAATCGTCACATAAGCGACAAGAGCCTTGCGACAACGAAGCACGGAACCTGCAACAATGACGTGATAAAGCAAGACAAGGGAACTGTTGGCGCTGATAGACCAGAACAAGAGCATCGTAAGCAATCCCAAATCGCAGGTCAGCCACGTGTAGAGGACCCACGCTGCGCCTTGCGTCCGGGTAAGAGCCACTTGCCAAACCCATGCGCTAATGGCTGCGATCGCGGTGACCGTGGTAGCAGCAGTGTGAAATTGGGGGTCGGGATAAAGTCCCAAACCGTAACACAGCAAGTGGTACACATAAAAGATTGCGAGCCCACACCAGGTAATCGCTAAGCCGGGGCGGTGGCGTGCCCAGCGGTGCAACCTGCGAGTCCAACTTAACGGTTTTGCATGTATGGGTTCATCGTCCAAGAAACGTTGCAAATCATCGCCCAGCTCCTTGGCATTTGGGTAGCGGCGCGCGGGATCTGTTTCCAAGCATTTCATACAAATCGTATTTAGTGCTTGGGGGACTCGGGTATGGATCGAGCGGGGCGCCAACACATCATGTTCCCGGATCCTTTGCATGACTGCAACGAGATTTGCTGAATCCGTTGGTATGGGCGGGCGTCCCGTCAACGCTCGGTACAGGACGGCTCCAAGTCCATACACATCGACGGAACGGGTCGCATTTTTCGAATCCCCCAGCGCCAACTCCGGCGCCATGTATCCTGGAGTTCCGATCACATCGCCAACGGCTGTTGCCGACGAATCCCCTTCCAAGTACTTGGCAAGTCCAAAATCGGCAATCCAGGGACGTCCAGAACCTCGCTCGATCAGAATGTTAGATGGTTTGATGTCCCGGTGAATGATCCCACGTTCGTGTGCGACCGCAACCGCACGGCAGATGGTAATGAGCTGGTTCAAGATCTCAGGCATAGCCACGGATCTTTTTCGCAGTAGATGTTCAAGGTTTTCGCCATCGATGTACTTCATCGCAATGAACGGTTCACCATTAACCATCCCAGCTTCGTATACCGGAATGACCGATTCGCTATCCAGTTGCGATGCCGCTTCTGCTTCGACAAAGAACCTTTCGATGTCGGTCTTCGAAGCAAATGAACCGCTGCGGATCATCTTGATGGCAACCAATCTATTGGGACGTAATTGCCTGGCTTTGTAGACCACGCCCATTCCACCTCGATCGATCTCCTCGAGGATCTCGAAGTTATCGAACCGAGGCAAACAAGGGGCGCTCCAATCGAAGGGTATTGTTGGAGTATCGATGGTTGCTTTTAATGCATTAGGACTCGATGCCAGCGGATCTGATAGATCACAAAGGTTCGCGTCTGCGCGAAGCATTGCCAGCACAGTCGCCCTTACCTCTTCGCTGTGGTTTGTCTGCTGCCGAACCCATTCCTGGCGATCGAATTCAGGCTTGATTTCGAGCGATTCCAAAAACAACTGCTGGATTTGCTCGTAGCGTTCTCGATCCGGATCTATTTCGCCATCTTTCATAACGATGAATCCGAATCAAGTTGGACAGCTAGCCACGCGCGTGCAATCCGCCAATCATTCTTGATGGTTGCGGCCGACACTCCCAAGGCTTCCGCCGTTTCTTCGACTCCCAGGCCAGCAAAGTAACGCAACTCAACTACTCGAGCGTGTCGTTCGTTGAGTTGAGCCAAGCGAGTAAGAACATCGTCAAGAGCGACTAGATCGAGAGGGTCTGTGTCGGAAGAAAGGATCGCTTCTTGGTCGAGAATTAGCTTTTTGGCCCCGCCTCCTCGCTTGCCCGCGGCGCGCCTGCGGGCATGATCGATCAAGACGCGTCGCATCAGGTTCGCAGCGACTGCAAAAAAGTGCGATCGGTCCTTCCAATTCACGCGAGTCTGACCGACCATTCGGAGAAACACTTCGTTGACCAGGGCGGTAGGTTGCAACGTGTGGCCCGCGTTCTCCTCTCGCATCCTGTTGGCCGCAATTGCTCTCAGCTCATCATAAACATGAGCCATCAGTTGATCGATGCATTGGTGATCGCCTCGCGCTACACCTGCAAGAAGTCGGGTGGTTTCATCGGGCATGAGCGGTGATCCAAAGATAAAGAGATCCATCCGGGGTTTCAGCGGGTAATGGTAGAATCATGGGGGAAAGGAACTCCCAATGCAAGACAAAGAACTCTACCAGCACATCCTCGGCCTTTGTACTCCATGGCAAGTTACCGACGTGAAGCTCGACACGTCTGCCCAGGAGATTCGAGTCCAGGTCGATCACCCACGAGGAACGAAGTTCTGCTGCCCAGACTGCAGTCAACAACTACCATACTACGACCACGGGGAAGAACGCCAGTGGCGACATCTGGATTCCTGCCAGTTCAAGACCATTCTGGTGGCGCGAGTCCCTCGGGTCCAATGCCCAACGCATGGAGTCAAGTCGGTTGCGGTCCCATGGACCGAACCCCACAGTCGCTTCGCCATGCTCTTTGAGCGGTTCGCCATCGAAGTCCTGCAAATGACCCGGACAGTCCAAGGTGCGATCGCCATCTTGAGGCTCGAGTGGGATGCCACGTGGCATCTCATGGAGCGGGCTGTTGCCCGTGGCAAAGCACGCAAGGAGCTGTCACCGCTCCCCAGGATCGGCATCGGGGCTTGCGCTGTGATCGCGTTGTGCGGTTCCTACTCAATCGTATCGACGATGTGAGTTAACTCGCTCGATTAGACGCGATGAGGAACTCAGCCAATCGGCAATGTCGCGGCGTCAGGACCGACTCAATCGGGTGAGGAAGCTCGTCGCCAGGCCCTCTCGCCACACCACCCCACGTGCGTCACACATACCTCGTGCTTGTTCTCTTAAAATGGTCCCATGGTATACTTCCCTCATCGAGATTCCTGTCTGGCACAGGGAACTTGAGCCCCATTAGCGACCGACCGTGTCGGGCGTATCTGAACGCTTGGACACGAACTTCTCAAACAGCTGCTTTGGCGTGTGTTGCGTCAACTGCTCGGGCTCGGTCAAAAGTATCGACAGGCATAGAAATTCATGTCACGAAGCAAATTGTTTTCGATGTTGTTGGCGATTACCTTTTCATTTGCAGGCATCGGATCGAACTCAAGCTCAGCCCAAGGCCAAATCACAAAGCCTGACGAGTCCACTGAACCACCTTTAAAGTACACGCTCAAGGTAGGCGATCAATCCATCGACATCAACGAGGGCGAAACGGCTCGTCTGGAAGGCGTGTTTACCAATCCCGAAGTCACCCTGACAACGCAACCATTTCGGGAATTTACATACCAAGGAATATCTTTCAGATACCCAAGTAAGTTCGTCTTTGAGGCGGATCTCGATGATGCCAACTACAAGAACTGGACGCTATCCGGCAACGATTTCAAAATCATGTACTTCGTATTGAACGCTCGGCTGACCACTAGCGACTTTGCAAAAAGCATGATGGGTAAGTTCGGACTCGAGAATTGTGAGCTTGCCAACGCACCTCAGATGAAGTTTGGTGACAAGTCGCTATCCGGAACAACCTTGAATGTTACCCTAGCGGGGAATAAGTTGGTTATCGATATCTATGGTGTGTCATCCAATGGAAAGCAGACCAAGCTGCTCGTTCTGCAGGACGACTTGGATGATTCCGGAAACCGATCGACCGAGGGGAAGCAAGCACTCGAATTTTTTCGCCAGTTGCCCAATTTTGAGCGATGAAATGCGCAACGCACGGACACGTCAAAAACGTAACCTTTATCGCGCAGGTTTTTCGTGGTCGCGATGAGCATGAAATGGAGTACGGAATGTCTGATATCGCCCCAACAGAAAAAGGACCGAAAGTGATTACGATTGGCAACAAGCAGTACTCTATCGATCAGGCGGAGAATTTGGCGAAGAGTGCTGGAAGTTGGTTCATCTTGGTAGCCGGCCTCTCGTTGGTCAATTCCGTTTCCATCCTCATGCACTGGGATCTTGAGATGGTATTGGGGCTCGGACTGCTCGGATGGATGAGGATGATTCCTGCTGCGATCGACGCTAGATCGGAGGAGTTCGGTATCACGGCAACGACTGCTGCGATGGTCTATGGCGTCGTTGCCGTATTGTCAGCGGCCTTCTTCTGTTACCTAGGCGTCAAAGCTCGAGAGCTAAGTCTTGCAGCATTTCGAGTCGGCATGGTCGTCTACTTGGTAGATGCAGTTCTTCTCGCGGTTGTAGGGGAGTGGATCGGCTTGGCCTTCCATGCCTTTGTTCTCTTCACGGTATGGTGTGGGTATGGTATCGCCAAGCAAATCGTTACTGCCCACGCAGAACTGCCACCTGCCGCAGCCTAACCTCGCTTACCCTGTGCGGCCGCCCTCTGTGGTGCTGCCGCCCTCTGTGGTGCTGCCGTTTCCCGCAGACTCGAGGATCATCGTCGATGCCTGTCCCCGGGTAGCTTGTGCTTCGAATCGTGGTAGCGTTCGCAGGTCGACTGCGGTAACCTCGCCCTTTGCCGGGCATCTTTCCGCAACCGAGGGCACTTCGCGTCGCGCGAGTCGAATTTTTCGCCGGGATGTATTCCAAGACTGATCGCGAAGATACGAATGAATGAACATCATGGATCGCAGTGTGCGGTTCCTGTCGTGAAAGTACCTCGTTCCTATTGGATGTCATCCTATGAAGCTCTCCTCGGTTTTCATCCTTGCGATGACGCTACTCGTGGTGTCTGGCTGCTCTTCCCGAACATCGATCGCTACGATCAGAATCTCCGACCCCGATGCAGGAGGGACCATGGATGTTCCGGTGCAACGCAACGGAACTTTTTCCAAGGAGGCGAAAATAGGAGATTACGCCATTGTTACTTCGGGAGCCGTTAGCGATGAAGCAGCTGGAGTGTCTTCCGTAAAACTTGTTTACGATCGCAGGTTGAAGCTGGCAACCGGTGGAACGAAAATGGAAAAGATCGAGACAACCTTCAAGGCCCAACTAGACGTCGACGTGCCCATTGGAAAAAATCCTTCGGATCCAGACGCGGCAGGAAATGCAATGGCGAACGTAACCGCTAAGCTTTTAAAGGGCATGTAGAATTCGAGTTTGCGAATAGGAATGCGCATTTGCCATCCCTGCCGCTCTCGCAAAATCCCCCTCGGTAATCAGTCGGTAACTCTGCTGAGCGATCCGCAGCGAGTTGCCAAGCCACGAGCAAACCACGTGCAACAAGAGCTCGCGCGGCAGTTCGGTTTGCCTACTAGACAACATCGAATGAAGCAATCGAGGCCAACCTGACACACCGGCGCGTCGCAGCAGTCGCAACATCTCGCTGCGCTAGTTCGCGCTTTTCCAACCCATCGCTGCGTTGGCTGCTGGGTATCCCGAACTGAACGCTTTGAAGTTGCGCATCTGGGATCCCCCCGTACTCGTACTCAATGAAATGGTACTCGTACACGTACTCGTAGCCCTATCACCGAGTACGAGTGTGAGTACTGCTAGCGCGGAGTACGAGTACGAAAAACCAAAGGGGAATCGCGAAGCGAAATGGGATGAGACTCGAATGGCGCAACTTCAAAAACTGAAAATGGGGAACCGCGAAAGACACGAAAAACACGAAATGGAGGAACAAAACGCATGCGTTTGAATTTCGTGTCTTGGGTGTCGTTCGTGGTTGGAAGCCAGCCCGGGAGCAAAATAGTCCTCTGCAAAGTTGGATGTCAATGGACTCCAACGAGCGTTCTTCGAAGTTTGAAAAAGTCGTGGCCAACCCGAAACTCCAGTGCGTCGCAACAAACACGTCAATTCGGTGCGAAGGGTTCAGCAAGGATAGATCGTAGTTCGGATAGGATTGACCACCCCATAAGGGTGCAAACCCGTTAACCTTGATCGTGCTCCGTTGCAGGCAAACTATTTGAGAAGTCGATGCATGAAACTTGAATCATCTCGTGCAGCATTCATCACGGCGATCACGACGATCTGATCGTTCTCGACGGCAAAATGAATGATGTAGGAAAATCGCTTGATCAAGCAAGGACGAAGTCGGTTGGCCGCCACCGTGAACGATAAAGGGTTTTCCAAAATTCGATAAATCGCGGCGACGTACTCTTCAAGAAATTGATCTCCCAAGCCGCTTTGCTTCCTGTCGTACCAAAGCGATGCTTCGACTAGATCGTCTTCGACCTGTGGGCGAACAACAAGTCTCCACATTAACGACGACTCTTCACGCGTCGCATGAGTTCATCATGGGAAATCGCCGTACTTGGATCGCTGCGATGTTCGCAGAGTCTGCGATCAAGTTCAGCCTGTTGATTGGCACTTGGCGACAAGTCGGCATCCTGCGGTAACGTGTCCCAGATGGCGGAAACCACACGTAAACGAACATCTACCGGAAGCGTGGCAATCTCCAGAATGGTTTTTTCGACATTCATTCCTAAGCATCCTTTCGTCGCAAGCCAACTGGAGTCGCAGGTGGGAATCCCGCCGCACTCCACAAACGAGATTCGTTCATACTCACGTCATGTGCATTGAAAGTCAAGGAGTTTGAGAGGATCACCTTCGGTGCAATGCGCGGGTAGGTTGTTCTGGCTGCTGGGCATCCCGAACTGAAGACGAGGAACCACGAAAAACACGAAAGGGTGGAACAAAAAGCATGCGTTTGAATTTCGTGTCTTTGGTGTTTTTCGTGGTTGGAAGCAAGGCATGATGGGGAACGGATCGCATTGGCGCGAGTTGGCTCGGCAGGAGCCTCGCCCTCCCTGTGCGGATGCCTCCCGGGTGCCGTCGCGTCCCTGGTGCGGCCGCATGCCAGCACTCGCGATGTCGTTATGCGTTATGATTGGCTTCGCAATCGACTCACCCCGCACCGGGGACTTGCGCCCAAACATCCATCGCCCAGCGCGGGCATACCCAAGCGATACGGACCACGGCCAGGATCGGCCGACTTGACTTGCGTCATGTCAACGAAGCAGCCTGGCTGAACGCCAGCCTTCAGCCTCGCTCCAGTCCTCGTTCTTGGTTTACTCGAGATAGAAACCAGCAGCCATTCATCCATGAAAATCAACTCGCATCGAACCCTCCTGGCATCCTTCGTCGCCACACTGCTGACCAACCCTCTAAGCCTGCTCGCCCAAGATCGCTACTCGATCCCGGCCGATCCGACCCAGAAATACTCCACGCCTATTGCCCCTGGCGTTGCGGTCCCCGATAGGATCGAAAGCTCCCTCGGCACGCTCAACCTCAACTACGGTTACCCTTCGGCCGACACCGTCGAGAAAATCTACGACAACCTCGACCGCTCTCGCGCCTTGCAAGCGTACCTCTTGGCCATCCCGGTCGTGAACCAAGCCGGCATGCGAGACTCTCTGAGCCAATTCGGCCCGGTCAATCAAACCGATGTCATCTGGGAAAACTTGGTCGATCCGCGCACCGTCGAGCTCACCGCCAACGACAACACGATTTACAACTTCATCTGGATCGACACCAAAAAAGGCCCGCTGGTTCTTGAGATCCCACCCGAGGTGTTGGGTGGTGTGAACGACTTCTGGTATCGGTGGGTCGCCGATGTCGGCATTACTGGCGAGGATCGCGGCAAAGGGGGCAAGTATCTCGTTTTGCCTCCCGACTACGTTGGAGAAGTTCCG
>JBKCUI010000326.1:0-4113 GCA_046318495.1 Pirellula sp.
GTTCCACTGCGGCGCGCTAGACCTCTACCCATGGTGATTCCGGATAAGCCCGTATTTGCCTGGCAAGATGACGTGTCAGTCCTGTATTTCGCTAGTGTTTTCGGCCTCGCTATCGTTCCACCGAAATGCTGGTTGCCGGACTCAATGAAGGGAAATCCGAGAAGAAATCGGAAAAAGCAAATGCGCCGTGCAAGAAAACAGAACGTGGTGTTACTTCCGTCCAGTGCTTGTTGATTCGGACAGGTAAGATCCGTTTTCGTGGTTTGTCGAACACTTTCAAGGCAACTCGGTTCCATGGCCTTGCCCATGCGAGGGACGGAAGCACGGAACCGAAAGACAACGTCATGCTACCAAGTCCCTCCGATACTCGTGCAAGCCTGATTGTTCGTCTACGCGACCAAGAGGATAGGGACGCATGGGACGAAGTTTTGGCAATCTATGGTCCACTGGTTTTTCGCATGGCGCTGCGTCAGGGGTTGCAGCGTGCGGATGCAGAAGACGTCGTGCAACAAGTGTTCACCGCGATCTTCCAGTCTGTCGAAAAATGGCTGGAGCAGTCGGAGCGAGGCCGATTCCGCAATTGGCTCATCGGTATTGGTCGAAACGTTGCTCTCAACATGCTCAATCGAAAGCCAAAGGGTGGGATCGGCGTCGGCGGAACCGACGGACACGATATGCTGGAGCGATTGAAGGCAGAGGAAGACGAACTCGCGTCCGAGTTTGATATCGAATACCAACGCGAAGTCTACCGCTGGGCAGCGCAACGAGTTCAAGCGGACGTTGATTCCAAGACATGGGAGGCATTCCGAATGACACATGTTGACGGAGTATCCATCAGTGACGCAGCCAAGCGACTCGGCGTTGGTGTCGGACAAGTCTACGTCGCACGTAGCCGGGTGATGAAGCGGCTGCAAAACTTGGTTAGCCAATATGGCGTGATAAGCGAAGACTGATGTCGGTTCCATTACGAAGCGTTGTCGCATTTTTAGCAAATCGCAACGAAATGATCGCGATCAAGGAATGATGAATGAACACAGAGAAACCCATGGACGTTGACGACCTCTTCCATTCGCGTCCCGAGTTGTTTCCGCATCCGTTACGATCGTTGGCAATGCGGCGGACGGTTTTTGTGGGGGAAAAGGTCAAGATCTTGACTGGCATCCGAGAGCGAGAACAACTTGTCGCGGGACGATGGCTTGTCGTGGAATCGATTTCGCATACGGAATCCGGATTGCAATGTTCCGGACGAAGCTGGTCGCACGTTGATGGAAGCAACTTGTTCTTCACCTTTGGCCCGGAGAACATCTACCGTATGGAACCACGGAATTTCTTCGTTTGGGGATCCCGTGGAGTTCCAGTCGCTATGAGAAGCGGTGATGGACCCGATGGTCGAACACCTGCGCGACCGCTGGACGCCCAGGAGAATTTGGTCGAGGAATGTGAAGGCGTGATCCTGGAGTTCACCGCCTTGGGAAGCGTCGCCGCTGAAGCACATTATCGAGAATTGGCATCGTCGAATCCCACTTGGCCCTCATTCGACGATCTGAGATGAAGTATCCAGCCGACGGAAAAGATCGGAAAAACAGACCCCAGGGTGCAAAAAACGCGTTCGCGAGGGTACTACTAGTGGAGCGGGAACAACGAACCGCATCGAAGAGGATCCCATTGCATGACTTCTGATTATTCGCAATTCAACACGGTTCTCATTTGGATCTACTCGGGACTCTTGTTTTGCATACCTTTGTTCGTGCTGATCGGGGTCGCACAACTTCTGCTTGCGATTGCCCGATGGCGCTCCGATAAACGCGCTGTGAGGCTCAAGCGAGCCGGCGTTTTTTTTGTACTTGCTGCATTGATGCCAGTCGCACTTTTGGGATTGTGGAGAGGCATCTTGGGCCCGTCCATGGCGGCAGATATGACGGCTAAAAGTCAGGCGAGAGTCGCCGAGGCTTCGGTTCTTCAGATTGGCGGCCAAGTGAACGACTTCCATGCGAAGCTTGCTAGTTTGGGGCTACCAGTGGATAGCCCGAAGGTTACCGTTCTCAACTTCTTCGCCACTTGGTGCGGTCCTTGTTTGACCGAGATGCCCCACCTTCAAGAGGTCGCCGACAGATTCGCTGACCGAAAGGAGGTTGTCTTCGTGGTCGTCGGTCGAGAAGAATCGCAGGAAACTCTCGATGCGTTTGCTTCAAAGAACGGGTATCGCTTGCCATTTGTTGCCGACACAGAAACAAGCCTGTACTCCGCATTCGCGAAAACGATCATCCCCAGAACCTATGTGATCGACCATACTGGAACGATCCGTTTCGAAATCATCGGATTTAACCAGGCGAAGCTCGCGGAACTCGACTCTAAAATCAGCGAACTCCTTGCAGAGTAGCTGCGAAAATCACGGGTCGCAATAAGGATCAAAGTTATGGTGCAATCGCACTTGCGTTTTGGGCTCGCTACTCTCCTGTTGATGGTCGGTCTCTTCGCGGGTTGCTTTGCCTGGTACGTCCATCAGGTTTCGGGGCAACCTACTCAGAAAATCATGCATGTTGGAGGCTCCCTCGCCATGTCTCCGACCATCACTCGCGAATACTTGGTTGTCGATGTCAACGCCTACCGCAATTCAAAGCCGCAGCGATGGCATGCGGTCGTTATGAATCCCAAGGAACGACCTGACGGATCGACGGTCGCCGAAGTGCTTCGAGTGGTCGGTTTGCCGGGCGAGACAGTTACGTTCTCGGATGGCAGTGTCGTGATTAACGGTCAAGCAATCGAAGCGCCTCAGCGGTTGCAGAGCATCAAGTTTCATTGCGACTTACCGGATCTCGAATCCGCTGAGCACCTGTACACCATCCCGGATGGACACTACTATCTGCTTGGGGACAATCCGGATGAGGCTCAGGACAGCCGCGTTGTTGGTGCATTTCCCGAAGCGGATATTCGTGGTCGAGTTTCAAGCCGATAACCGCGAGTTGCCGGCGCAACTACTAGCGAGAATCGCTGTTTTGCTCGCGAAATACTTTCAAGGATTAGTGCAATGGAGATTTGTGTCTTCGAAGTAGATTGGAAAGTCTTTGTGGAAACGTTTCCAAAGCCTGGCGAGTGGATGGAAGTGTCCGATTCCCAAGTCGATTTTGACGCATTCGGCATCAACATAGAATGCGCGAGTATCTACGGAAGAGTACGCAGCAAACTGGACGAAGACATTGTCCTTGCGCTCGATCAGCTTTTCTCGGCGGTATGCATCAATGGAGTCCCCAAGAAATGGAATCAGTCGACGCTTTACAAACCCGTCGTCAAGTATGACAAAAATCAGTTTCAGTATGGATGCGATGGACCGTTGATACCGCGATCAAGCCCAGAGCAGTTGTCGCAGATACTGGATGGATTCGCTGCGATTCCGAAAGGCAAACTGGACGAAGGGATTAAGACCAACTGGGCAAAGGCCAAGGCGGAGATGTTCGAAAGCCCGAAAGAGTTTGGTTCCTACGTCAAGAATTGGATCAAGGTCCTCAAGGCAATCAAGAAGGCACGTAAAGGTCTTGCGATTGATATCTTCACGTAGGTCATGCATTCGCTAGCGCGGATCGCGGCTCCGGTTCCACTACCCTCGTTGAGCCAAAACACGACAGCTTCCGCTTGACTTCCCGTTTGACTGGTTTTCGAGAAAACGGTTTGGTCGGTGCAAGATTTTGACTCTGCACGTTACTTTAAGTCGCTGGACAAACGACACCATTCGGGATTTCGAATCACGGAAGTAGCCGGGACGTCGTTGCTTGCCGTTTCGAAATACCGGTTCCTCTGTCAATTACTTAAGGTACTTACCATGCCACGACTTGCTGCTCTGACTGCTCTTGTGTTGTGCCTAGGAGCGTATTCTCGTGTCGAGGCTCAAGAGGACCCGTTGGGTGTACATCCGCCAAGCCTAGTCCTCGAAGCGTATGTCTCCCAAATGGAGCTTCAGGTGCAGCTGACGAAACTGAAGAAGCTCTTCGAGAAAGGGGCCGAGGCCGAATTGGAGCTTGCGACTGTGGCTGGAGAAGCAGATCCAGAGAAAGCACGCCCCTTTGTCGATAAAAAACAGAAACTGATCGAGAGTCTAAGAATTGAATCCGACAAAAC
>JBKCUI010000327.1:0-25709 GCA_046318495.1 Pirellula sp.
GATCGGTGCTGCGCTGCGCAGGCTCGGGGGTGCCGCCGGGTTGCGGTTGGGCGTCCAGCCACTCGATGTCCACTCGCCACAGCACCCGCGAAAGCGCATAGACCGGAGCGTAGAGGATTCTTTCGAAAGTGTTATATCTACCCGGCCGAATCAGCCCCCAGGCGATGGCCGCAAAAGCAGCAGCGAGGCTGATGATAAGTAGTGTTAATGCTAGGGTGGTGGGGTACATAGTTTGGGTAAAGTGACGCAAGTCAATAATCGGCGGATGGTTGCGCGAGGTTCTGGGGGTGTCCGGGAGGCATTTGAAAGGACTAGAAGGCTAGCAAATGCAGGAAAACTCGGGGGATTGATCGAGGGAATGATTCAAAAGACAGTAGCCAAACGAGGGCTCCATCGGATATTCTGGGAGGCGTCGCAAACAGACGATCTCAGCCGGTCGGCGGGTGCGGCATCTCCACCATCGAAGCGATGTGTGACCAGAGGATTTGGGTAGGGTTGAGCCTCGCGGCCACGGGCTCAAAACGTCAACGGATCGAGAAGCAGAGATCGGTTGCCCAAGACCTTGCAATCACACGCACGCTCCTAGGAGGACCGCGATAGTGTACCACGCTCGCGTGGGCACGCATCGCGTTCGAAACCAGCACGGCGCATTGAATGGATGATCAGGGTGCATGCTGCGATGGTTGACCGCGAGATGCTGCCCCGACCGGCTTTTTTTTATGACTGCACCAACGATTCATGTCCCTGTCTTGATGGAACCCGTGCTCCGCGGTTGCGGGTTCGGTGTGCCCTCCTCGGATGCTTCTGAGCCCCAGAACGTTCCCCAAGCGACGGAATCCGACGCGCCCTCTCGGCCGTTGTTGATCGTGGATGGGACGCTCGGGGGCGGTGGTCATGCACTTCAACTCGCTCAGCATCTATCGCCTCGCGATACGCTCATCGGCATCGATCGCGATCCGCAAGCCATCCAACGCTTCATCGCGCGATTGGAACGCGAGCATGGGATTGCGATTGCCGCGGATCCTACACGCGAGCCCGGGGAAGCTTGGATCGGTGCATTGCCCTCGGGATGCCGATTGCATTTGGTGTGCGGCAGTTACTGCGAGCTGCCTGAGTTCTTGGCAAGCCAATCCGCCGACTCAGGAATGCCGCGCACGGCCGATGCGATCTTGCTCGACCTGGGCCTCTCTAGCGACCAATTGCAAGATACCGAACGGGGCTTCTCGTTTCGCACCTCTGGGCCGCTCGACCTGCGATTCGATCCCGAGCGCGGCATCAGCGCTGCCGAGCTGCTCAAACGCCGCTCCGAAGAAGACATCGCCAACCTCATCTACCAATTCGGTGAGGAGCGTTTCTCGCGGCGTATCGCCCGAGCCATCGTCGAACGCCGACGGACCGATCCGATCGAGACCTCCGAGGAGCTAGCCGATCTGGTCCATCGCTGCGTTCCCGGCCGCGTGCACGGCCGCGTCGATAGCGCAACGCGCACCTTTCAAGCCCTCCGCATCGCGGTCAACGGCGAACTGGATCACGTGCAGCGGGCCATGGAATTGCTTCCCGACTGCTTGTCGCCCGGTGGACGACTCGTCATCATCTCGTTTCATTCGCTGGAAGATCGTATCGTGAAGCACGCGATGCGAAACGATCCTCGATTGCGCGTGCTGACCAAAAAACCGATCGAAGCCGACGACGAAGAAGTCCGAACCAACCCGCGAAGCCGCTCGGCCAAATTGCGAATCGCCGAGCGTTTGGCGAGTCCGCGTTGATCGCTCCCGAGGAGCCGGACGTCGTGAGTCCCGATCGGCATTCGGTCGTCGGTCGATCGCGCGTCGCCATGCGAAGCACCCACGATTCTCTTTCCTCGCATTGACTGCCATCCGCCAACCATGCATGGATCGGTTTACGTCCTCGGAACGATGGATACCAAAGGGGCCGAAGTGCGCTTCGTGGTCGATGCCTTGCGTCAACGCGGCGTCCGCGCTCTGGCCATCGATGTGGGAACCCGTTCGGACGCCACCCACCCGGCCGACGTGTCGCTTCACGAACACGCAGCGCTCCGTTCGCTCGATCGCGGGGCTGCGGTATCTCGTATGGCGGAAGTCCTGATTCCGTTCTTGGTGGATGCTTGCCAACGCGGTGAACTCGCCGGGGTCATCGGATTGGGAGGGAGCGGCGGAACAGCGCTGATCACCCCGGCCATGCGCGCCTTGCCGATCGGCATTCCCAAGATCATGGTGTCGACCGTCGCCAGCGGCAACATCGCGCCCTACATCGGCTGCTCGGACATCGCCATGTTCCCCTCGATCGTGGATGTCGCGGGACTGAATGCCGTTTCGATGCGCATCCTCGGCAATGCGGCCCATGCTATGGCTGGGATGGTGGACAGCGGTCCCTTGGAGACCGCTTCGCGACCGGCCGTGGGATTGACCATGTTCGGGGTGACGACCCCGTGTGTGGATGCGGTTCGCACTAGCCTCGAGGGCCGCGGCATGGATTGTTTGGTCTTTCATGCGACGGGAATCGGAGGCCGCGCCATGGAAGGGTTGGTCCAAAGCGGCTTCATCGAAGGCTTGCTCGATTTGACCACCACCGAAGTGGCCGACGAAGTGGTCGGCGGTGTCTTTCCCGCCGGGCCGCATCGCTTCGATGTCCTCGCGACGCGCAGCATCCCATGCGTGCTGAGCGTTGGGGCGATGGACATGGTGAACTTTGGCGCGATGGATACGGTCCCCGAAGCGTTTCGTTCGCGACGACTGCATGTCCACAATGCGAACGTCACCTTGATGCGGACCACCGCCGACGAGAATCGCCGCTGCGCTCAGTGGATGGCTCCAAAACTGGCCAAAGCCGCCGGACCGATCGCGATCCTATTGCCTGAAGGAGGCGTTTCGGCGCTCGATGCACCCGGTAAACCCTTTTACGATCCCGACGCAGACGCGGTCTTGTTCGAAACGCTCGAAACGCTGCTGCGAGGCGTAGGGCACATCCGCATCGAGCGCGTCCCTGCGCATATCAACGACCCAGTCTTTAGCCAGCGGGCCGTCGATGCCTTCCTCGCATTGCGTTCGCAGCCACCTCGCCCCTGATGTGCGTCTTCAACCCACAGGCGCAGCGCCTGGTTTGCTCCTCCACTCCTATCGAAAGTCCATCCCCATGACCGCCACACGCATCGAGATCCTCGACCGACTCCGCGCCAAGCTTGCTCGCGGGGAACCGATCATCGGAGGTGGCGCGGGCACCGGCATTTCGGCCAAGTGCGAAGAAGCCGCCGGCATCGATCTGATCGTCATCTACAACTCCGGACGCTATCGCATGGCGGGTCGAGGTTCCCTCTCGGGATTGCTGGCCTACGGCAATGCCAACGCGATCGTCAAGGAGATGGCCTATGAAGTCTTGACCGCAGTCCGGCACACGCCGGTGTTGGCCGGCGTCAACGGCACCGATCCGTTCATGCTCCGCGACGTCTTTCTGAAGGAGCTCAAGGAACTCGGATTCGCGGGCATCCAGAACTTTCCGACGGTCGGGTTGATCGATGGGCTGTTCCGCGCCAATTTGGAAGAGACCGGCATGAGTTATTCGCAAGAAGTCGAACTCATCGCGGCGGCGCGGCGGTTGGAGTTGTTGACGACGCCGTATGTCTTCAATCCAAACGAAGCTGCCATGATGACCGATGCGGGGGCCGACGTCATCGTCGCCCATATGGGGTTGACCACCAGCGGCACGATCGGGGCCCAGAGCGCCAAGTCGCTCGACGACTCGGTCCGCGAGGTCCAAGCCATCGCCGACGTTTGCAAATCGCGCCGCAGCGATTGCTTGGTCCTGTGCCATGGTGGCCCGATCGCCATGCCCGAGGATGCGCAGTACGTGCTGGATCGCTGCCGCAATGTCGATGGCTTTTATGGTGCCAGTTCGATGGAGCGGTTGCCGACCGAAGTCGCCATCACGCAACAAGTGCGCGACTTCATGAAGCTGCGTCCGTCGCGGTCGGCGCCGTGAGACAAACGCGCGAGTCCCTTTCGAGGAGTTCCAACCGACCATGAATGCGACCCATCCTGCATCGGCCCCACATCCCCCGTTTCGCATTCCCATTCTGCTCAACGTGGTCGAGTACTCGGCGATCGTGGCGTGGTGGGTAGCGGGACTGTACATCGTGAACCAACTGGGGCACCACGGTGTGTGGGCTTCGATCGTGGTGATCGCAGGCTGTTGGGTCAAATCGATCTTCTTTGGCCGCGAGAATTTGCAGCAGCTCTACGATGCGGCGCGAAGCGATTTGTCGCATCATCGGTTTCTGCTTTTGATGGCCATCAACATGACGCAGATGATCCTCTCGTTCGCGCTCGATTTTCATTTGTTGTACGCGATCGACCCGACGTCGTTCTTGGGGATCGGGCCGGATGCAGCGCCGGCGGTGGTCCTATTTGATTTCTTTTACTTGAGCACGCTCAACTTTTCGTTTTTCGGATACAGCGAGATCTTGCCGCAGACGGTGCCGGCCAAGCTGGTGAATTTGACCGAGATCGTGCTGGCGTTCATCACCGTGATCTTTTTGTTGTCGGACTTTGTGAGTTTGAAAGACTCGCTGCGCGGTCGGGGATGAGGATGGGCGAAGTTTACGATAGCTACGCCGGCCGCATAGCGAGGCGCAATGGCTCCGTTGGAAAGCGAAGAAGCGAGCATGGAACCAAATCCCTATGAGGTGACTGGATCGGAGACGCCACAAAGCGTCGACGAGCAGGCTCGAGCCCTCGTCCGCGGACCCGCTTTAGCTACCATCGTCTTGGGATATAGCCTGTGTATTGTGTTTGGATGCGGGCTGGGGATTCTGCTGGTTGCCCGCAGCATGGCGCCGGTCCTGACGATTGGGGTACCGCTTGCCTGCGGTCTCGGACTGTCTGTTCAACTGGTGCGATGCGGTTCGAGTTTGATGCGATGCGAATCCAGAACCCAAGCCATTTGGGGTGCGATCTTGGCGTTCGTGGTTTTTTGGCCGATCGGCTTCTTTTTGATGCTTTGGATCCTCTTCACGCTGAGGCGCCCCGAGGTCAAGCAAGTCATGGACTTAGCGAAGCGCAGTTAGGGCGTTTTTTGCTGCGATGGGGCAGGTCCCGCTCGGATGCAATTCGCAGCCCCAGGGCGACAACACCGGTGCAGATTTCACCGAAAGACTCTCGCAAAACCATCTGCTGCTTTGGCCGTCCCAGCTTTGACGGGACGGATTGGCAACGTGTTCGACGGTATGTGGATCGGTTCCGATTGCGATGCGTCGACGGGATAGTCATTGCGGTACGACATTCCGTCGCGTTTCCAGGTGCACTGTACCGTTCGGATTGCGTCCACTGGATAGTTATTGTTGTACGACATTCCGTCGCGTTTCCGGGTGCACTGTATTGTTCGGGTTGTGTCCATGGAATAGTTATTGTTGTACGACATTCCGTCGCGATTCCGGATGCACTGTATTGTTCGGGTTGTGTCCATGGAATAGTTATTGCGGTACGACATTCCGTCGCGACTCCGGAGCTTTGTTCCAACGCCCGCTCGAGAAACCCTATGCAAACTTTCGCGCATCCATACTCCCACTTCCATCTGCAAGTCTGGTCCATCCATGGTGTTGGACAGTATGCCGCAAGGCCAGGGCTCGTTAAATATTGACTGTCATGAATAGCACATGTAGACTCCCGAACTCGGTCATCGGGTGGATTTGCGAGTCTTTTCCACTGAGACTGCTTGGGTAAATTCACTTTCCGGTCTTTTGCTACAGCAATTTGAGAGTCGATTTTGGAACCGTCGCTCAGCCCTCCCCAAACTGTGTTGAGAAACATCGGTCTTGATCTTTTGCGGCTTGTGGCCGTGGTGCTGGTCATTGCGAGGCATGGCGATGTCGGCGTGCTAGAGGGTTGGGGGTTGAGTTTTTTGCACACTGGCGGATGGGTTGGTGTGGACTTGTTTTTTGTCATCAGTGGGTTTCTGGTTTCCTCACTGCTTTTCAAGGAGTATCGCAAGCGTGGGCGCGTCGATATTCGACGATTTCTCATACGTCGAGGATTTAAGATTTATCCCGCATTCTATCTTTTTCTTGCAGTGATGATGCTGTTTTATATGTTCTCAAATGAAAAGATGGGGCGATCCAGGATTCTTGTGGATATCTTCTTCGTTCAAAACTACTTTTTCGGCCTGATTCCGCACGCTTGGTCTCTCGCAGTCGAAGAGCACTTTTATCTAGCCTTGTCGGTTCTCATCGCGCTATTGATTGCAAAGGTACCAAAGAATCCGCTTGCTTGGATTCCTCCGATCGTCTTTGCGGTCGCTATTGGATGTCTTCTTCTTAGGATTTTAACTTATTGTGTTCATCCGGAATATACAAATAGGTCGTGTCAATTTCCAACCCATCTTCGCATCGACTCGCTGTTCTTTGGGGTGCTAATTTCGTATGGCTGGGTGTTTTGGGATCTGGAAAAAAGGATCAGGACCACTTCCTCTGCAGCCCTGCTTCTAGTCGGAGCGGCAGCGCTGTCGCCGGCTTTTATTTTCGATATTGAGGATCACAGATCGATTTCAATTGTTGGATTCACATTGTTTTATCTTGGTAGTGGTTTGTTCGTTCTTGCAGCGATGCGATTGCAGAAGTCTTCGAGCAGAACGCTGGGCGTGCTGGCTTCTCTCGGGGCTGCAAGTTACTCCACGTACTTATGGCATATGGCAGTCATGTCCATTGTCGATGAGTTGTTTGGCGGATCTGCCGAAGCGGTCTATAACGGTCTGCGACTACCGGCGTGGGTTGTGGGAGCCTGCGTGTTTGGCTGGGTGATGAATCGGGCGATCGAAATTCCAATGCTCAAGATTCGAAATCGCTTGTTCCCGGCAGAGGAGGGAACGTCGCTTTTCGCTTCCTCGACGAGTCAATCGGGGTAGCTTCGGCGAGTCAATGGTTCGACGACGAACTGCCGAAGCAGATGCTGCCGAGTGGAGCTCCTCAGAAAAATCGTGAGTGGGGCTACCTTCAACGAGGCGGTTTGGCGAGGCCGTATTGAGCGTCGCGTTACGGCCCCATGCAGGCGCACTGAATGGTTGCTGATGCTGGTAAAAAGGGGATGCAAACAAGGCGTTCGTACGACGATCGGAGGCTTGCGCCAAGGTAAGATGGTTGGCGATCCAACGAGGTCTTCCTCGCCCTGGCATTTCATTCTTATTGGGAGCATCCACCATGTGGCCTTTTTCACGCAAACGCGCTCGCCCCACAGGACCGCCAGCCGCCAACGACACGACGCATCGTTGGGGGGTCGCGCAAGGTACCTTCGAAGATGCCCCGCTCATCGTGCGATACAACGAAACCGCCAAAGCTTGGGACGCTTCGAACGAGTTCCCGATCAAGCTGGGATTCGCTGTGCCGTTGCGGTCGCCGAACGAGGGCGGGCTGCCCGATCCCGACGAGAACGCCAGTTTGGATGATGTGGAAGATTTGATCTGCGAGCACGTGGCGCTCGCCACGCCGGGCGTCCACGCTCTCGTACTGACCACGGGAATCATGAAGGAATACATCTTTTACATCCCGGCCGACGTCGACATCCAATCGTTGCACGAGAACATCCAATCGGCAGTCGATTCGCACGAAGTGCAATGCATCGCCGAGCACGAACCGAAGTGGGATACCTACCACGGTTTCCTACCCGATTAGTCCCTTATTCGTTCGCTCGCGAATTCTGCGCTGGACGTCGCAATCGCTAGGGAAACGACCGGCCCTACATATAGGGCCATGCATATAGGCCCATTGCGATGGGGCCATAGAGATTGGGCCGTGGATCAATATCTATTCGGAGGAGACAAACGATCGATGACTTTCCCATTCACGGTGGTTCCGCTCGAACAAGGGTCCGACGCTTGGCACGCATGGCGACGCCAAGGCATCGGCGCGTCGGATGCTCCGACCATCATGGGAGAGAACCCGTTCAAAAGTCTTTCTGCACTGCTGCGCGAAAAACGGGCCACCGTCCGCGATCGAAGCCAAAGCGCAGCGATGGCCATGGGGACGCAGTTGGAACCGGTGGCGCGCCAAGCGTATATCGAGCGGACCGGCCGCATGGTCGAGCCCGCTTGCCTGCAAAGCACCAGCCACGATTGGCTGAAAGCCAGCTTGGATGGATTGGCCGTTCGCCACGATGCCGTGGTGGAGATCAAGTGCGGACAATCCGCCTACCGCATCGCTGCCCAAACCGGCGTGGTCCCGACTTATTACTTCGGCCAGTTGCAGCACATCCTCGCCGTCACCGGTTTGGATGCCATCGACTTCTGGTGCTATTGGCCAGGGCACACACCGCTGCTGATCGAAGTCCCTCGCGATGACAACTACATCACGCTTCTCATCCAGCGCGAACGGGACTTTTGGAACCAAATCCTCGAAGGACCGTAACGCGATCGCATCGCCCTGCCATTACACGTTTTTCATCCGATGCTGCGATCGATCGGATGGATGCATCGAGTAAGCTGACATCGAATCGCGATGGGATCGCCAACCCCAGTTCGTTCGTAGGGGTTGGCTTCACAGCACGATCGTTTTGTTCGCTTCTCCTCTTTTCATCTGTTAGGTGATCCGATGCGTGTTTTGTCCTTGTGTGCAGTATTGTTGTCGGGGGTTGTTTCGTGGCCAGCGGCATCCGCTCAAGAGGCCGCTTCCCCACCGGCCCGGCGGGGCAATCCGTTCGGCGGGCCGATCGAGCTCGGGCCCGAGGATGTAGCGGCCTTCCCTGCTCCTCCCGAAGGCTTTAAGGAGGAAAAAGAAGGGACGCCCCGCGGCAAGTTGGAGTTGGTCGAGTACGAGAGCAAGACCGTAGGCACGAAGCGCAAGATGAATGTCTACACGCCACCGGGTTACTCTGCCGATCGCAAGTATCCGGTGTTGTATCTGCTGCACGGCATCGGCGGCGATGAAACCGAATGGGTGCGATTCGCATCCCCCAATCATTTGTTCGACAACTTGATCCATGCAGGCAAGGCGGTGCCCATGATCGTCGTCATGCCCAACGGTCGCGCGCAAAAGAACGATCGCGCGGAAGGGAATGTGTTTCAAGCCGCCCCTGCCTTCGCGGTGTTCGAAAAGGATTTGATCGACGATGTGATTCCCTTCATCGAGTCGCATTACTCGGTCGATGCATCGCGCGAGAAGCGAGCGATTTCTGGGTTGTCGATGGGAGGTGGGCAATCGTTCAACTTCGGGCTGGGCAATCTCGACAGGTTCGCTTGGGTGGGGCCGTACTCGGCAGCTCCGAACACCAAGCCCGTGGCGGAACTGATTCCGGACGTCGATGCGGCCAAGAAGCAACTCAAACTGCTTTGGATATCGTGCGGCAATCAAGATGGACTGATTCGCATCAGCCAAGGGGTTCAGAAGTTCCTGAAGGCCAATGCGATTCCGCATGTGTGGCACGTCGACGGCCATGGCCATGATCCCGCGCACTGGTCGAGCAGTCTTTACTGGTTCGCGCAATGCGTGTTTCAAGATGAGCCGTACGCGATCGCAGAAGCGTTGCGGCCGGAAGCGACCAAGCGTTAATGGAGAAGCGGTGCTCGTGGCACCGGCTCGTGCTCGATAATGATTTTTCGAGTATGGGTTTCATTTCATTAAGTACGACGCAATCGAATACCAGCCCGATGCGCCAGCGAGGGAAAACCACGTTGCTCATAGAGTGAGCGTAAGACCCTTGCTTGCGCTTTTTGAAGTTGCGCACTGTGGGTTCCCCTCGTACTTGTACTCAATGAAATGGTACTCGTACTCGTTGGCGTATCGTCGAGTACGAGTACGAGTACTGCTAGCGCGGAGTACGAGAACGAGAAACCACGGGGAATCCCTCGCTAACGCGTCGGGTTGGGATGGGGACGCTGCGCGTTGGCGTATCATCGAGTACGAAAAACCAGGGGGAATCGCGAAGCGAAATGGGATGAGACTCGAATTGCGCAACTTCGAAATGCGCCAGCGAGGGAAAACCACGTCGCTCATAGCGTCAGCGTAAGACCCTTGCTTGCGCTACGGGCTGGTAATACGAGGCCGGCCCCAAGCAAGGAGAAGGCCCCAAGCAAGGAGAACCGCTGCGATGCTGAGGGCTGGGCTCAGCAACCGCAACGAATCACTTCAACTCTTGACCGATGACCATCCGATGGCCATCGGGGGTGAGGATCGCGAACTCCCGCATTCCCCACGGGGTGTCCGAAATCGGATGCCAAATCGACACTCCCTTGCCGCGCCACTCGTCGTACAACGCCCGTGCGTCGTCGACGTGCCAATAGGCAAACCACGAATGGTCCGAGCAGTCGGACATCGGGCGGATCCCCGGGCAATCGCCAATCCGCAGACGGCACTCTCCGCGGCTCAAGAACGACCAGCCATCGACTGCCAAGTCTTCCGTAAAGCCGAGCTTGTCGATGTAGAAACGTTTCGAAGCTTCGAGGTCTTCAACCGCCAGCACGGCGGTGGACTTGAGGATTTGCGACATGATCGAAGGGGGCAAGAGAAAAGGTCAATCGAGATTAAGGGGAAGTGCGAACGGCTAAGTCGTCCAGGGGCTTGATCCATACGTTGCGGAATCGGGTCGGGCTTTCGTGGTCTTGCAAGAAGACCGGACCGATTTGCGTCTTGAGTTGCTTTTCACCGACACCCTTCAAGTAGGGAGTCGTGCCATAGCGGAACGGATGGTAGACCGAACGGGGTTCTTCGAAGCGTGTGTTGTCTTGTACCAGTTGGCCATTGAGCCATGCGGTGACCGAGCCTGGCTCGGTGATCTTGCCCTCAGCATTGCGTCGCGGAGCGCGGTACCGAATGTCGTAGACTTGCCATTCCCCAGGTTTCTTCGCGGCGTTCACCAGCGGCTTGGCAAATCCGTACAACGCGCCTTGATCGTGTTCCGAGACGTCCTTCTTGCCGTGTGAATTGAATATCTGCAGTTCGTAGTTGCCGTGGATGTAGATGCCGCTGTTGCCTTCGGCGATCTCGGAGACATTGAACTCCACATGGATGTCGGCGTCTCGGAAATGCCATCGCGATACGATGTGATTGACGCGATTTTCGCTCCGCTTCGAGACGAGGCACCCGTCTTCGATGGGCCAGTTGATGGCTTCGCCGGCCATGCTGAGGAACTCATGTTCCTTGCCGTCGAACAGCACGATCGCGCCGGCGGGAGGGGGTGCGGGAAGCTTGGATTGGTCTGGGCGAAAGGACGAAGCGTTGTCCGTCTGCGCAAAGCTGCTGTGCGCCACGCAGAGCACAAGTCCGCTGCACGCGATCGCCATGGCGAACGAACTGGGAAACACACGTGAGGCGAAGGGCGAGGACAAACATCGCATGATTGAGGCACTGCTCCTGCAAACGCAAACCACCGGAGGGAGAGGAAGGCAACGGCTCCTCATGATAGCTCGAAGGGCCCTCGAGCGCGGATGCGAGGCAAAATCTTCTAGCGGGCGCGAAGTGGCTACGGCGACGAAATGCCATCGCTGGCGCGATGCGGTTGCCAGGTATCTTCATCGAGGTTGCAGGTGACCACTTCGATGCCCCCTTGTTTGGAGCTGGGCAAGATCGCCAGGACCCCGACCTCGGGATGCTGCTGGCAAAATTCGATGGTGCGTTCGATGCCCAGGACATACAGTCCGGTCGCGAGCGCATCGGCCCAGGCGGCTGAGGCATGTAGCACGCTCAAGCTCAAGGCTCCTTGCGCCGGCCAACCTGAACGGGGGTCGATGATGTGGCCATAGCGGGTTCCGCGAAAGTAAAAGAACTGGTTGGCGGGGCCGCTGGTTCCGAGCGATTGATTCTTGAGCACCAACGTTCCCAGCGCGCGTTCGGACTGTTCGGGGTGCCTGACCGCGATGTTCCATCCGGGTTGGGATTGGGACAGCAGTTGCCGGCCGTGGGCTCGGATGCTGCTCTTGCCGCCGTGGATCGCGAACTCCTCGACGCCCCGTTCGAGCAGCAGATCGGCGGCGCAGTCGAGCGCATACCCTTTGCCGATGCCACCGGGGTTGAGGGCCACGGGGCGGTCCAAGCGGACCTGCTGTTGCTGGGCATCGACGCGGATGTGTTGCGAGCCGACGCGCGCGAGGGCTTGCTCGATCTCCTGCGCGTCGGGCATGCGACCTTGTCGGCTGGAGAATCCCCACGCTTGGGAGAGGCTGGCGGCGGTGATGTCAAAGGCGCCTTCGGTCAGCGCATGGATTTCGAGGGCCAACTGGATCATCTGGACCGTCGGCAGGGAAACATCGACCGGGAGTTCATGCGCTCGATGGTTGACGCGGCATAGGTCGCTGGTGGGGATGTACACACTGAGCAATTGCTCGAGCGATGCGATGATCTCGAGGGCTGCGACGGCCGCTTCGGGGCCTTCGGGGGGGCGTTCGGGATGGAGCAGCACATCGAATTGGCAAGCCATCGCGCGGCGCGTGAACTCCAGCCAGATGGGGCGGGACCCGTTTGCGGCCGGATTGCCATGACGTGAGAAGGCATCGAAGGAAGGGATCATTTAGCGATTGCGGTTGGCGGGGCCGACGCGACGGCTGCGGTCCAAGATCATCCGCTTGCTCGCGGCCGGATCGGCCAGATCGATTTCTTCGCGGACTTCGCGGCGCAAGCGATCGTAGGCTTCGAGCATGCGCGCGTTGTTGTTGATGCCATCGGGCACGAGCCATGTCGAGATGACGTTCAATTGGTCGTTTCGATGGATTCCTTCGAGCAGTTTTTTTGCGAAGGGAGGCAAGACCTTGATCAGCTCGGCGACGAGTTCGTCTTGTTCGTTCAATCGAAATCCATCTTCGACGGGGCGTTGCGAATAGAGCGCCATGAGCATGGTCCGCACGTCGGTTTCGCGGCGCAGGAAGGGCATGGAAGCGATCAGCACCGGGAGGAGTTGATTTTTGCTCCAGTCTTCGATGGCCGCCGTATCTTCCGGGGTGATGTCGGCCGAGTACAGCATGGCCGCGCGCAGATAGAGTTGCTCTCGCAGGAATCGGACACGCTGTTCGGCGGTCATGCCGTCGAGGTCTTGGCGTTTGGTGTTGGGCATGCTGTCCAGGACGGTGCCAACCATTCGGATGGTGTGGTTCAGGTCAGCCGCATCGGGGCTCTCATCGATCTGCGTTTGAATGGCTTCGAGGCGAAACCGCGTTTCCATCGGGAGTTTGAGGATCATCTCCTTGCCCGTATCGAGCTTGGCAATTTGTGTCGCGTTCAAGCTGCGGAACCAGATTTTGCGCTGCCATAACGAATTGGGAACCAAGGGTATGGAGCGATCGGCATAGCGTTCGCGCAAGTAATCGATCACCGGTTTGTCTTTGGCGAGCTCTTGGACCACGCTGATTTCGGAGACGTCTTGCAAGCCTGGCGAATTGGAGAACAAGCCCAGCAGCGACAGCTCGATCCGCATCTGCAAGAAGGCGGCTGCGGTTCCCAAAGCCGTTCCCAGCATCAACATCGTGCCAACGGTGGCCAGCAACCGCGGCCATTGAAACCAACTGGAACGCCTCGCCGGTTCCGAGGCTGCCTTCGGTCTATTCTCCGATCGGATCGATCCGCTGGTCTGCATCGACTTCTTGACGTCGGCCAGGACCAGTTCCATGGTGGTTTGGGTGAAACTGTTGCTTTGCGGCGTCTCGGGCAATTCGTCGAGCATGTCGTAGGCTTGGCGCAGGGTCGCTAAGCGTTTGCGCATCGCCGGTTCATCGACCAATCGCTGTTCCAAGAGGGTGGCTTCCGCAGCGGGTAGTTCACCGTCGAGATAGGCCGTCAAGGCTTCGTCCATCGACCCATCGTCCATGGATTCGATCTCTTTGGAGCTCATGACTTCCCCTCCTCAGATGGATCGACCGAATCGTCGCTTGCATCCACATTGGCGTTCATGGCAGCAGCGCTGGTGGTGCTGCCATCTTGAATGTAGGGCTCGAGGAGATTCTTGAGGTTGACGCGCGCCCGCATCAAGAGGGATTTGACCGCTTGCACGGTCAGTCCCATGGTGTCCGCGATTTCTTGATAGCTCATCCCTTCGAACTTGCTCAGCAAGATGGCGGTGCGCTGGCGTTCGCCCAGGGCTTCGAGCGCCATGAGAACGACTTGGGAACGTTCTTCGCGATCGAGTTTGCGAACGGGTTGAAAACCGCTCGGGGCGACGGCGATGTTTTCGATCAGCATTCCGGCGGTGGAGCTGTTTTCGGCTTTGGAAAGCTGGTATTCGCGGCGGAGAGCCGAATCGCGGACGTGGTTGGAAGCGACGTTGTGCGCGATGCGATAAAGCCATGTGGCGAATTTGGCGGTCGGCATGTAGTTCTTGCGAGATTTGTAGACTCGCAAGAATACTTCTTGGGCGAGATCCTCTGCTTGTTCAGGACTGCGCGTCCAACCGCTCATGAATCGCACGATCTTTTTTTGGAAGCGATCGATCAACATTTCGAATGCGAGCGCGTCGTCCTCCTTCACCCGCAGCATCAAACTGACATCGGGGTCGGCGCGGGCATTTTCCAACGGATCGTTCGTGTTGGACAAGATTCAATAGGTTGCGTCTAGGAAAGGGATGACTGCTTGAACCCGGCAGTCGCGAAAAGGTTCTGTCCAATGAAACGCATCCGTCTCCTGGCGTCCCCTCATTCTACGAAGCGAGGGGTTAGCCGTCCAAAGGTAGATTCCGACCACGGCTCCTGGGTGTCGACCGCGAACAGGCAGCCGGCATGGGGAGCCGCCGCGCGGCGCGCCTCCGGCATGTGTTCGATGGCGGTGGTGATGACCAACATTGCTTTTCCGTTGGATTCGACCCATTGCGGGCACGTCGCCTGCGGGCTGCCCGGCGTGTGCCATTCCTGGACGATGCGACCGCTGGAGACCTCCACGGCGATGGTTCGTCCGTAGGGTGCGGGGTCGGGATTGTACAAGGAGATGATGAGTCGACTGCCGTCTGGCGTCATGGTCATGCCATCGGGAACGCCGACGTCGTCGCGGAGATCGACCACCGTTCTGGGGGAACTGGCGGTGCCGGTTTCCAAATCGATACGGTAGGCCACCACTTGGCGGGTCGGCGAATCGATGTCGAACAGTTCGACGCTGGTCTCCGACACAGGGAAGACGCATTTGCCATTGCTGCAGATTTGATCTTGTCGCAGCGTGAAGAGCCGGCGATCGCGGCCTCGCCACAAGTACAAACCGGCTTTCTTGGTTTTGAATTCCAAGTCTTTCGTGCCGAAGATCAGATTGCCATCCCACGTCACCGCATCGTTGATGATGGTGTTGTGGGTATCCGCGTCGATGCCTTCGAGCAAGGGCGTCCACGATCGATCGGCGGGTGCGTAGATGCCGACGGCCCGTTCGCAACCGACGACAAAGTTCCCGCGATCGGTCGGGAAGGCAAATCCAGGCCGACCCGGCAGCGGATGGCTGTCGTTGGTTCCGGTCGCCAAATCAAACAGATTCAACGAGCCGTGGGTGGCCGTTGCACCGTGCTGGATCGCAACCCACGAAAACCGATTCGGACCGAGGGGATAGGGCCCTTCGGGGAGGAACCGCAAAGCGTCCGAATCGGGAGTGAATAGCAGTCGGGCGATGGAAGTACTCACGCAGTTTCCTTGTCGAATGCCGAGTCGAAGGCGCGATTGCTGGGTGCGAAGTCCAGGCCCTTGACGAAGCTCGCGGCTTCTCGAGCCCCGAACTCGCGTTCCATACCGCTATCTTCCCATTCCACGCTCAACGGGCCTTGGTAGCCGATGTCGTTGAGGGCGCGGATGATCTCTTCAAAGTTGACGCTGCCGCGACCTGGGCTGCGGAAATCCCATCCGCGGCGCGGATCGCCAAAATTGAGGTGGCTGCAGAGGATACCGGAGCGGCCGTTGAGCTTGGTCGTGGCGTCCTTGATGTGGACGTGGTAGATGCGGTCGGGGAACTCGCGGATGAATTCGACCGGATCGACGCTTTGCCACAGCAAGTGGCTGGGGTCGAAATTGAAACCAAACTCGGGACGATGCTTGATCGCTTCCAAGGTTCGCTTGGCCGAGTAGATGTCGAAGGCGATTTCGGTCGGGTGGACTTCGAGCGCGAACTTCACGCCGGCGGCTTTGAACTCATCCAAGATCGGATTGAAGCGATCGGCGAAAAGCTGATAGCCGTCATCGATCATCGACTGTGGGACCGGTGGGAACGAATAGTTGAGGTGCCAAATGCTGGAACCGGTGAAGCCGTTGACGACCTTCACGCCGAACTTCTTGGCTGCGTGCGCGGTCTTCTTGAGCTCTTCGATCGCGCGTTGATTGACGCCTTCGGGTTTGCCGTCACCCCATACATACGGTGGCAGGATGGCTTTGTGTCGACCATCGATCAAATCGCAGACGGCTTGCCCGACCAAGTGGGCGCTGATCGCATGGCACTGCAGGCCGAGTTTGTCGAGGTGCTCCCGTTTGGCTTTGCAGTAGTTGGGATCGGAGTGGGCTTTGTCGACTTCGAAGTGGTCCCCCCAGCAAGCCAGTTCGATCCCATCGTAGCCAGCGTCCTTGGTGAACTGAGCCATCTTGGACAACGGCAGGTCGGCCCACTGGCCGGTGAACAACGTTACGGGTCTTGCCATCTCGCATCAATCTCCAAAGGTTGGGAAGGGAAAGGATTTGGGGGAACTGCTGGGGATCGGGGGCCTCGGGATCAGCCGGCCATCGGCCGCTCGGGGAGGCGCAACACGCCGAACTCCGCGTCGACAAGAACCGCTAGGATAGCATCCCGCCCCGATTCTTGGCACTGGGCAACGGGTGCATTTCCCGCCGAAGTCTCCGCTGCCGAACCGATCGGCACCGATGCCGCGGCGCGTTGCATCGAGGGGAACGCGGCAGGTTACAATGGCAGGCCTGGGGATCGGTGTTCGCGATCGGTATTCGCAATCGTCGCTCGATGCGCATCGTCGATCCCCCCTGCCCTGCTCTGGACGCTCGCCTGGATGGGAGAAGCGTCCGGTCCCTCGAACCGATCCTGGAACGGTTGCGCTGTTTTGGGCGCGCCTGCCTGCCATCCCAATCCTTCCTCCCTGGTCTGCCATCGCCATGATGTTGTTGCGTTCTCTGTTTTGTTGTTACGGTACGTGGTCGCGCGGTATGCAGCGCTGCCTCCAGCCCATGTCAGAGTGCCAATGCGAGGGGCGTCGAACGGCGATTCACCCCGGCGCAGTGTGGCTGATGCTGATCGCCACGCTCACTGCAAATGGGGTCGCGCTCGGTGAAGAGACGCCCGACTACGCGAAGCGCGTGCGTCCGATCTTGATCAAGTACTGCGTGGGGTGCCACAACACCACCGATGCCGAATCGGGATTGCGGATGCATACGTTGGCGGCGCTGCGCAATGGGGGAGATTCGGGGCCGGCGATCGCGCCGCCATCGCTCGAAGATTCGCTGATCTGGCAGCGCATGTCGGGGGCGGTCGAGCCCAAGATGCCACCGTCGGACATGCCGCAGCCGACCGCCAGCGAGTTGGATGTCGTGCGCGCCTGGATTGCGGGTGGAGCGCCTGGCAAAGACACTGACGTCTCTTTGGCGGAACGCATCCCGGCCAAATCGCACTCGGAACACTCGAAGAGCGCTCGGGCCGTTCCTGAATCCTCGCTTCGAGGCATCACGGCCGCGCTTCCGTTGCCCACACGGGATCTGCTGTTGCTAGGACGCTTTGGAGCGGTGGATGCCGTGCGAGGTCAATGGCGCTATCAGTTGGATTTCCCGGTCATCGGCAAGGTCACGCAAATGCGGCGCAGCCCGGATGGTCGGTCCGTGGTGATCGCATCCGGAGTGCCTGGACTCGGCGGGCGTGTCTCCATCCTGGATGCAGAAAGCTTGGGCGCGGCGCAGTTGCCACCGCGCGTGTTGCGAACGGTGGAAGGGCACTCGGATATCGTCTATTCGGCGGTCTTGAGTCCCAATGGACGGACGCTGGCGACCGCTGGATACGACCGCGCGATCCATCTGTGGGATGCCAACACCGGCGAGCATCTGCGATCGCTCCTCGGACACAACGGCGCGGTGTACGATCTCGACTTTGATCCCAGCGGACGGGTGCTGGCCAGCGCGAGCGCCGATGAAACGATCAAGCTTTGGAATGTGGCCACGGGCGAACGCTTGGATACCCTGGGGCAGCCGGAAGCCGAACAGTATGTCGTGCGGTTTGATGCTTCCGGAGAGCATGTGATCGCTGCCGGCGCAGACCGACGCATTCGCGTTTGGAAGCTGCTGTCCAAAGATCAACCCACCGTCAGCCCGATGCTCGCGGCCATCTTTGCGCACGAGGCGGCCATCGTGCAAATGGCCTGGTCGCGCGATGGCAAGTGGTTGGCGAGCGCCGCCGAAGATCGCACCCTCAAGCTTTGGCGGGTGCGCGATTGGCAGCCGATGGGCATCGTGGCTTCGCTCGACGACGTGGCTTCGTCCTTGGATTGGTCTGCAGATGGCGAATCGTTATCGACCACAGATTTGTCGGGAGATGTTCGGCAAGTGCGCGTTCCGGCTGCCATGAAGCGGCTCGACGAGCCAGCGACACAAAGCGAGCCCACCCTCGAAGCCTCCCACCCAGCGTCGACGGCCGAGTCGATCAAGATCTTGGAATCCGATGCGGGGCCGAGGACGGCAGAGCATGCGCAACTGGTCCCGGCGCCGTGTTCCATCGTCGGCAAACTGCTCGAGTCCGACATGCGACCCAGCTCGGACCGAGGGACGGCGCAGGTCGGAGATTGGTATGCCTTTGACTCTCGCAAAGGGGAGGAATGGATGATCGCCATCGATGCTGCCAAGAGCGGTTCGCCGCTGGATAGCTGGCTCGATGTCACCGACGCCCAAGGGCATGCGTTGTTGCGGACGCGATTGCAAGCGGTCCGCGAAAGCTACTTCACCTTTCGAGGCAAAGACTCCACCAACATCGATGACTTCCGATTGCATCGATGGGAAGACATGGAGCTCAACGAGTATCTGTATGCGGCCGGCGAAGTGGTCCGTTTGTGGTTGTATCCTCGCGGTCCGGACTCGGGGTTCAAAGTCTATCCCGGGACCGGTGCGCGGCATACGTACTTTGGAACATCGGCCGCCACGCATGCCCTCAACGAGCCGGCCTGGATCGTGCGCGAGTTGGCCGCCGATGCCGAGCCTGTCTCCAATGGCCTTCCGGTTTTCCCGATCTACTACTCCAACGACGATGATCCCGAGCGACGGCGAGGCAAGGATTCTGCCATTCATTTCCAAGCTCCGGCCGATGGTCGTTACTGGATTCGCGTGCGCGATGCCCGAGGGCAATCGGGAGACGCGTATCAATACACCCTCAGCATCGCGGCTCCCAATCCGCAGTTGGCATTGCGCGTCGAAACGCCCGAGTTGGTGTTGCGTCCCGGTGGCGGAAACGAATTCGCCATCGCCATCGATCGATGGGATGGGTTGCGCTCGAGCGTAGAAGTCAGCGTGGAGGGACTGCCCGAAGGAGTCCGATGCGAGGCTCCATTGCGGTTCGAAGCCAACCAGTTTCGAGCCGTTGGGCAACTCTCGCTGGCGAGCGGTGCCGACGAATCGATTCCCAAAGAGTTTGAATTGGTGCTGCGGGCGACGTCCCAACACCGCGGCCGGGCTATCGAAGCACCGGTTGGGAAACTGAAGGTCAAGGTCCAACCCAAACCCACCATGCCCCTCAAACTCGTCGGGCGCGACGATCCATCCGACGCATCTCCGATCCGCGAACTGCGCATTCGGCCGGGGCAAACCATCTCTGCCAAACTGGTGATCGAACGACGTGAGAACGCCGGGGACATCGCATTTGGCGGTGACGATAGCGGTCGCAACTTGCCCCACGGCTGCTTTGTCAGCAACATCGGCCTGAGCGGTCTGTTGATCCCAGCGGGGCAATCCGAACGCGAAGTCTTCATCACGGCTTCGCCGGTTGTGCAGCCGCAGCAGCGATGGTTCCATTTGCGAGCGCAAGTCGACGGCAACCCGACGACCTTGCCGGTGTTGTTGATCGTGGAATAGCGAATAGCCTTTGCCTCAAACAGCGTTCGGACTTTTTAACGGCCTGTCCTAGGAGCGAGTCATGGTGCGGCTATACGTGCTAACTTACGAAGTGGTCGATGGCTATGTCGAACGGCGGCAAGCCTGGCGCGAAACGCATTTAGCCTTGGCACGCAAGTGGGCAGCCCGCGGCCAACTGCTGCTGGGTGGGGCGTTGGACGATCCGGTCGATCGCGCGCTGTTGGTGTTTCGCGTCGAGGATGCATCGACCATCGAGTTGTTCGTGCGCGACGATCCGTATGTTCAGAACGGATTGGTGCGAGCTTGGAGCATCCGCAGTTGGAACGCCGTGGTGGGCGCGGCCTTGCCTGGATGATGGAGAGAAACGCCGCTAGTGGGTCGTGCTGACAGCGGCGCTGTTGACGGCTGCGGACGTGCCGGGGAACCCTCGAATGGGAATCGGGACCGGTTGCACGGCAGCGGCCGCGAACTCATCGATCATCTTGTCGAGATCGTGCTGCAGCGCTTCGAGCAGTTCGGTTAGCTGAGCGATGATCAGCAACGTTTCGCGATCTTGATGGCGACCAATGAACTCCAGTCGTCCCAAGACCCGGCCTTGGTGCGTCAGCGGGAGCTTGATCGTCCATCTCTCGGAGTGTTCCGGCATGTTCTTGTAATGCCAGTTGGCGTGAAAGCCTTCATGAAGCCATGGCATGTTCAAATCGAGGCTGACTTGAGCCAACCGATGCTTTTCACAGAATTCGACCAACGAGCTCCAGACCACTTCCCAATTGCGAGTCCCTTGCAATTGCACGATTTGTTGCGTGGCAGCCAAAGGTGCCCCGCGACCGGTGACCAAACTGACCAGGACCGATCGTACGCGATGCCACAGCAGTTGGAGTTCTGCAAACCCAAATACGCGCGACACTACCAACGAACCGATCGCAAAGATCATCGTGATCAGCGAGATCCAATCGGATCGCAACAACACCCCAGCCACGGCACCGCTTGCGGTGATGAGGGATAGCAACGTGATCACGGCGACCAGGGAACGGTTGGTGATGCCGTGGCGCATGAGGTTGTGATGCAAATGTCCTCGGTCGACGGTGAAGACACTGCGCCCGGTGAGCTTCCGCCGCAGAACAGCCATCATCGAATCAAAGAGCGGAATCGCCATCAGCACGATGGGAGTGGTCAGCGACAAAGCCGATTCATTGGAGAACCAAGAACGCATGGTCAGGACACCCAACAGCAGTCCGATCAGCATGCTACCGGCGTCACCCAGGTAGACGCGGGCTGGAGGCAAATTGAAGTACAAGAATCCGAGCAAGGCTCCTGCCATGGATCCAGCCAAGATGGCTTCCATGTGATTGCCCGTAAACGAACTGATGATCGAGACGGCCGCGAACGCAATCCATCCAACGCTCGAACACAATCCATCGGCACCGTCGATTAAGTTGATCGAGTTGATGCACAAGAGCAACCAAAGCAGCGTGATCGGAACGGCAATCAGTCCGAGTTCGACTTGGACGCCGAACATCTGGACCTGATTGATCGAAAAGCCCAATGCGATCATGGACAAGCAGATCAAGACTTGGCCGGCCAGTTTCTGGCGACCGCGCAACGTGAATCGGTCATCGAGCAAACCGAGAATCACAATCGCGATCGAGGCGATTCCCAACGAGATCGCTTGCAGTCCGCTTTGCTCCAAATGGACGAGCAATTCGGGAAAGACCAACAGGGCGGCACCGACGCTGAGAAATAGGCTCAGCAATATCGACATTCCACCGCAAAGCGCGATGGGCTCGCGATGCAGTTTTCGAACGTTGTCGGGATGATCGACCAATCCCCAAGCCAACGCAACGCGACGAGCGATCGGCGTTGCCAGCAAGGAGGTCAGCAATCCGACGGCTAAGGCCACCAATGGAAAGGTCAAGGACGTAAGCATCTCGTGCTGCGGATCACGGCAAAGTGTTGTCGACTCGGAGTCGGACGTCTCCAGTAACGTAGGCGCTCCTCTATCGTCGCCCAGTTCTACGGGGATGTCTAGATGCGCGATTTCGAACAATTCGTGAATATTTGCCGCCGAGGTAGGATGAATCGGTAAATGCTGCTTTGCGCCGCCCGGAAAGAAGTTCCGGACAGCAAGTTGCCGGGACAGGACCGAAACGGGCAACTACAATCCGAGCGGTCGAGGCGGTAGCCCGGATGCAATCGCTCGGTTCGGCCTGCGATTTTTCTTACACACTTTGCGGGTTGCGGCGCTTCGTCGCGGCCCGATTCGAGATCTTGGAGGAGTATTGGTATGCCCGCTCAATCTTGGGCCAAACCCCGCATGCGTTGCTGGCTCGCGTTTGGGTTAACGCTGGCCAGCTGGCCATTCGTTGGCGACTCGGGCGCAATGGCCACCCCACCGTCGAATTCTGCGGAGGCCCACTCCGCGGCCAACGCCACCTCCCCTAGGGTCGTTTTGCGGATCGCGCCCCACTGGATCAACGATCGCGAGTTCTGGTACACGGCACCGGCGGAATCGTCCGGAAACGGGGATGCGCCAGGGGCCACCCAATTCGTTTGGGTCGACGCCCAAACGCGTCAGCGGCAGACCGCAGCCAGCCTCGAAGCGCTCGAAAAGCTCGTGGGCCATGCCCTTACCGGTTCGACCGGCCCGGCCCGCATCGAACCGTCGGAGTCGTTGGAAGATCGCCGCATCAACATCCAAATTCGCAACGACTCCGAGCAAACGGTGGAACTGTTTTGGCTCGATTTCGAAGGCCGACCTCGCCCCTACGGCGCGATCGAAAAGGGGCAGTCGCAATCGCAGTCGACGTTTCCAGGACACCGTTGGCTAGCCACCGACCCAGATCGCAAACCGCTGTGGACGGCTCCTGCCATGACCGATGGGGAAACCCTCAGTATACGGGCCATGGAAGTGCAACCTTCCAACGTCTTTGGTCGCCGAGGCCGCGGTCGGCGGGCTCCTGCCCGTGAAGGCAACGCTTCGGCTCCCTACCGTTTCGAACGCCAGGATCACAACCTGCGCTTTCTCGATGCAGAGGGTAACCTCGTCCTCGATACGGCTACCTTGGGTGCGGCCGCTGGCAGCGATGCATGCCGCTACGATCGTGAAGTGGTCTGGTCGCCGAATGGTCGCTACGCGTTGGCATTGCAAACCCAACAAGGGGACCATCGCGAAATCACCCTCGTCGAATCCTCACCGCGCGATCAACTGCAACCGCGACTCAAGAAGCTGCGCTACGACAAACCCGGAGATCGCATCGATCAGCCCATCGTGCGTCTGTTCGATATGGAAGGCAAACGGGCCATCGAGCTCGATGCCTCGGCCTTTGCCAACCCGTGGTCGATCGAAGACATCCGTTGGAGTCCCGATAGCGCCCGCGTCACATTCCTGTACAACCAACGGGGCCATCAGACCATCCGCTGGATCGGCATCGATGCGGCGTCCGGAGCCGTGACCGTTTTGATCGATGAAACCAGTCCGACGTACATCGACTACGCAGCCAAGGCCTATCGCGAGTTCCTCGATGAGTCGGGGGACATTCTGTGGGGGAGCGAACGGGATGGTTGGTATCATCTGTACCGCTACTCGATGAAGGACGGGCAACTGCTCAATCGCATCACCCAAGGACCGTGGGTCATCCGCGGCATCGAAAAGGTCGACCGCGAGAAACAACAACTCTGGTTCCGCGCCGGAGGGATCGATCCGGCTCAAGATCCCTACTATCGGCATCTGTGCCGCGTCGATTTCGATGGGCAGAACTTCGTTCAGCTCACGCGCGGTGACGGCGACCACCAAACGCAATGGTCCCCCAACAACGCTTGGTTGATCGACACCTATTCACGGGTGGACATGCCTCCGGTGCATGAGCTGCGCGATGCCAACACGGGCGAATTGGTGATGGAACTGGAACGCTCCAACGCAGATGGTCTGTGGGAAGGAACCTCGCGCCCCGAACGCTTTGTCGCCAAAGGCCGCGATGGCACGACCGATATCTATGGCATCGTGATCCGGCCCAAGCATGTGCCCTCTGGGACCAAGCTGCCGGTCATCGAAGACATCTACGCCGGGCCGCAGGATTCGTTTGTGCCCAAAGCGTATTCGCGACTCGAAGAGCTGCACCGCCTCGCCGAACTCGGCTTCGTGGTGGTCAAGATCGATGGCATGGGGACCTCCAACCGCAGCAAAGCCTTTCACGATGTGAGCTATCGCAATCTGTCCGATGGCGGGTTTCCCGATCGCAAGCTGTGGATTCGGGCGGCGTCCGAGGTCTATCCCGAGATGGATATCGAACGGGTCGGCATCTACGGCGGCTCTGCAGGGGGCCAAAACGCGTGTGCGGCGGTGCTCTTCCATCCCGACATGTACGATGCGGCGGTGGCCGATTGTGGTTGCCACGATAATCGTATGGACAAAGTTTGGTGGAACGAGCTTTACATGGGATGGCCGGTCGAGGAGCACTACGAGAAGAACTCCAACGTGGCCAACGCCCATCGCTTGGTCGGCAATCTGATGCTGGTCGTGGGCGAGCTCGATACCAACGTCGATCCGTCGTCGACCATGCAAGTGGCCGACGCGCTGATCCGGGCCGACAAGGACTTTGAATTGTTGGTCGTGCCCGGAGGTGGGCATGGCATCGGTTCGTCGCCGTATGGCAAGCGACGCCGCGATGCGTTCTTCTTGCGGCATCTCAAGGGTGTCGATCGCCCGCACAACGCGATGGCCCAGTAGCCACGTCACGGTTGCTCTGCGGGCGAAATAGAAACGAAGCAGGCCGCTTGCGAACAAGCGGCCTGCTAGACGGTTTGCGTTTGCTGGAACGCGAGTTATCGCGCTGGGCGACGGCGGAATCGGAACCAAGAACCGGCGCCGAGTGCCACACCGACCAGTGCCAGCGAGGTCGGTTCAGGGACCGAGCTGAATGCGGTCAGCGAGAAGTTGTCGATGGCCAGGCCGGCATCATTAGCTGGATCGTTTGCGTCTTGCCAACGGAAGTATAGGACGTCGCCGGGGTTGAAGGCGAGTGCCGCACCCTTGAACGTGGTGATCGTGGTCGACCGCGCGACTTGATTTGCGGGATCGTTCCCGTTGAGTGCGCCATTGGAGGCGACAGGATCCGGTCCAACCAAGTTGAGCGCGGTGATCGATTCAAAGCTGGCTGCCGTCAAGTAGTTTGCACCGGTGGCCATGGTTGAATCGCCTAGGCCGAATGTCATCGTATTCACAGCCGACGTCGAGCTGCGCCAGTTCTCTTGCGTGAACTGGATGGTGAGCGCATCGATCACTACGCCGGTGTTGTTTCGAAGAGCAAAGCCGTATCCCATGATGTTTCCGGCTGACGCTATTGAGCCCAAAGCACGGTCCGTGTTGCCCGCTTGCCCATAGCTGTAAATCGCACCTGTATTCCCCCCGCCAGCATCTGCAATTAGATTTGGACCGGTGGCTCCATTTCCAGCGATTTTTGCGCCATCCCAATCGTCGGCTCCTAGGATCGAGCGAATCGTCCCTGCTGTAGCGGAGAAGTAGTTGGTTTGGGTGGTTGTCGGCAGACCGTCGAAGTTCTGGCTGTAGGTTCCCAATGTGTTGAGGACGATTTCCCCGCGGGCGATGGTGGGGAAAGCGATCAAGCCCATGGCGAGCAGCGTGGTTGCGAGCAAACGTTTCATGATGCGAATTCAGGGCGGAGCGAGGGTACGTTGCGACGATATCTTTGGACGCTGGGCAATAA
>JBKCUI010000328.1:0-27757 GCA_046318495.1 Pirellula sp.
ATGCAAACTTGGGCATGCAAGACATCGACGACGTGCTATTGGTCGGAGGGGCGACGCGACTCCCCGCATTGCGCAGCTTCTTGCAAACGGAACTGCGTTGCCCGTTGCAATGCGATTTCAATCCCGATGAAGTCGTCGCACTCGGGGCGGCCGTGCAAGCCGCACTCATCGAAAACCATGCCGAAGTCGAAGACATGGTGATGACCGATGTCTGCCCGCACACGCTGGGAATCGAAGTCAGCAAAATCCTCGGAGGCCAATTCGTCCCCGGTTACTTTGAACCGATCATTCATCGCAACACCACTATCCCGGTATCGAAAGAGAAGACGTTCTCGACCGTCGCAGCCAACCAAAGCGAAGTCCTGATCAAAGTCTTTCAAGGGGAAGGGCGGCGTGCGCAAGACAATCTGCTACTCGGTGAGTTGCAGATCAAAAACATTCCCAAGGGCCAGCAAGGCTCCTTGTTCGATGTGCGTTTCTCCTACGACCCCAGCGGTATCCTGGAAGTCGAAGTGGTGGTAGGCGACGGCTCCCCCCCGCAGCGAGCCATCATCACGCATCCCGACAAGCATTGGTCGCAAAGCGACGTGGCGGACATCGTTCGCAAACTGCAAAAGGTCAAGTTCTATCCACGGGACTTGCTCGAGAACCAATTGCTACTGCGGTACTGCGAACGCTTGGTCGGCGAGTTGCCATTGGGATTGCGAGAGGAACTCGATGCCTTGCTCGATCTGTTCGAGCACGGAATGCGCAGCGGAGATCCCGCGACCTTTGCCGATGCGCGCCAGCAGTTGGAGTTGTGGTTGGCGAGCCACGATCTCTCGCATCGAGATCCCGACCAACATGGATGACCTCTCCGCGAAATCGAAGGCTGCGTCTCCAAGTCCTCTGGGCAATCGGCCGCAGGTCAACCCGCAGCAGTACCTGCGCGAGATGCTGTCCCTCGATCCGTCGGAGTGGGGAGCGCGAGCCATGGCCTTGCGGCGTTCGCTGTTGCATCCCGATAGCGTTCCGGAGGCGGCACTCCCGGTTCGCGATCAGAAAACGATCGAACGCATCGTGGAGCTGATGTTGCGATGCCAACGCCAGTTTTGGGAATCGGATGCCGAACAGTGCTTCGCCGAATTAGATGGGCAATCGCTGGAACTCGCTCCCGAATTGGTACCGGCGCTGAAGCGACTGCGACAATGGTTTTCGGCACGCGACTCCCTGCGCGCGTTGCATTCCAAGTTTGGCCAGAACTCGCTGGCTCATCGCTTGGTCCAGCTCGCTCCCATGACCAGTCGCGAACAAGCCGCGAGCATGGCCCAGATCCTTTCGGAGCGCAATGGCCCGCTCGGTCGTGGATTCAAACGCCAAGCCAAGATCATCAAGAAAGACTTCCCAGTGGTCTATGCTCTCGCGCCTCAGTGGTTCGATCACTTGATTCAACCAGTCTCATCCCTCTTCTAGTACCGTGGGACGTTTCATGCAGCCCGATCCAGCGTGGCACTACCTACCCGGCAACCCGCGAGCATTCTTTGGGCTGACGGGCAGCGCCACGCGCGAGGATCTCAAATCGGCATACGGCCAATGCATCCGCCGTTTCAAACCCGACCAATATCCAAACGAATTCAAGAAGATCCGGGCAGCTTTTGATCTGCTCGACCGCGAGCTGCGCACCGGGGTTGTCAACGTTGAACCGCCTACCCAGACGCCACCGCATTCCGACGTGAAGCAATGGCTGGAACGCGAACCCACGTTGGAGTCGCCGGCACCGTCGATTCAAAACGAGGACCAGTCAACGCAACTGGCGGATACGGTTGCCTACGAGGCGGATTCGCAAGACCTCACTCCCCGTGCAGCCGCGTACTTGCGCATCGGGTCGACCGATCCCAAGGAATGGTATCAGGAGCTGCTTCGCCAGCCCAACAAATCGCCCTACGATTACTTCGTGCTCGCCAGCCTCGCCGACGTCCTTCCCCATGCCGATCAATCGTTCGCGATGTGGATCGCGGACGGAGTCATCGCCCATCCGCGGGATACGCAATTGGCCAGCTTGTTTCATGCGTTGCTCAACGACAAGCATCTCGCCTCCGACGAGATCCGCGAGTTGGTGCTGCGTATCGCGCGCGGTACCACCCCCTCCCACTTCTATGCCACCACCGACGGTCTTTGGAAGCGATTCGTCGTCATCGCCCCGTGGGAGGACGTGGACGCAACGCTGCAAGCATGCGAACGGGAATGGATGGCTCGCGGGCAGGAAGGCAAGCTGCCATTCATGATCGGTTTGATGAACAAAGCCATGTGGCGAGCACCGATTGCATGGTTGCACGAGCGCAAACGGATGATCGAAGAATCCCATGAGAGCATTCAGAACGAGCTCGAGTTTGAACATGAGCTGAACTGCAAACTGCTTTTGCTGCGGGAAAAGCATGTGCCGAGGCTTGAGTCCAATCCGTTCGGACGCAACATCCTCGCCGCGATTCGGAGCGTTTCGGAAGATAGCGAGCAGCAAGCCACCCGCAATGTTTGCCAGTGCCAATTGGATGTATTGGCACGCTCGCAGGAGTTCCTTGCCGCCTTTCCTTTTGATCCCAATGAAGACGCCGAGTGGGCGCAAGCATGGACATGGATCAGTTGGATCGCGCTTTCCAAGCTCGCCACGCAGGAGGGCCCGGGTGAGCAGCAATGGGTTTTGCAGAACATCTACGACACGATGCGGTCCTTCGATGCCAGGTTTCCGCGCAGCGTCGATCAACTGGTCGGATTGATGAACATCGCCGCGTCGATCGTGTATGTGATGACCTCGTTGTTCCTGATTCTGATCTTGGTCTTGGGAGCCAGCCTTACGTCGATGGCCGTGTTGGGGCTCAACAGTCAAGCCTATATGATTGTGACCATGGGGGCCATGGTTATCGGTCTGCTGATTTCGATTTGGTTCGTTCGCAAAGTTCAAAAGAAATGGCAGTCCAACATCATCCATCCGTACATACGCAATCAAGTCACCAAGCACTACACCAAGCACTGGCGAGGCAAACTGGCCTTTTTGATGCGGCGATTGATGTGCCCCTACCATTTCCTGACGGGATCGGTGCAGCAGATCGGCAACACGGCTGGGAGTGGCGTAGGGGTTAGCAAGTGGCTAGTCCAATTGATGCCGCATGATTTGGGATTGATCCTATACAGTGCGGCAGTACCCTTTGCTCGCTAACGGTTTCGAGGTACTTGGGTGCAGGGATTAGGAGTCTAGCCGCTGATGGTTTCGATTGCTCGCTGGACCGACACACATGCCCATCTGGCGGATGACGCACTAGAGAACCGCACCGCCGAGATCTTGTCCGAGTGCCACAAGGCTGGGGTTGGACGTGTGTTATGTGTCGGCGTCGATGCAGCATCATCGGCGCATGCCGTTCGCATCGCGATGGAATCTGCATCGGAGCAATCAGGGGATGCAGCACGCGACGGCGTGGCGGTATCGGCATCGGTGGGGATGCATCCCAACTACGTTCACTTGGAACAACCTGGAGATTGGGACTCCATCGTTTCTTGGTTCGGACATCCCAACGTTTGTGCCTTGGGGGAAACCGGCCTGGACCGCTACTGGGACGATTGCCCGTTTCCGCTTCAGCAGCAGAGTTTTGCGAGGCACTGGGCGGCCAGCCGCGAAACGGGATTGCCGGTGATCGTCCATTCGCGCGACTGCGACGACGAGATGCTGATCGCGTTGCGTGAAGAGTATCGCCACGGTCCGCTGAGGGGCGTGATGCATTCTTTTTGCGGCAGTGCGGAGATGGCCCGCGAGTGCGTTGCGATGGGGTTGTACATCAGCTTTTCAGGCATGTTGACGTACAAGAAGAACGATTTGCTGCGTTCGATCGCGGCTGGCATTCCTTTGGAACGGTTGTTGGTAGAGACCGATGCGCCGTATCTGAGTCCTGAGCCAATGCGCGCGCATCGGCCGAATTTGCCGTCGTTGGTCATTCACACCGGGCACGTCTTGGCGCGGTGTTTTCAATTGAGCGACGCCCGCATGGCGGAGATCACCACCGAGAACGCGCTGCGATTGTTTTCGCGCATGCGATAGTTGGACACCGATCGGTGGCCGAGTTACTTCGACGGGACCGAGTCGATCAACACACTTGCGATTCCATTGGCATCGATGGCCCAGGGGACCCATGCGAGCGACAGTTGCTTGATCTTGGTATCGGCCTTGCGCAATGGAATCTCGGTCGCGTCGAGCACGAGATTCTCGATGGAGAATTCCGATTCGACGCGCTCCACGTCGGCGCGCGCTTCGCGTTCCATTTCGTCTTTTTGTCGGACCAGTTCGTCGAGGCTTTCCTGGGCTCGATCGATTTCCGATTGTTTGTTGGATGCGGCTGCCAAGTCTCTCACAGCCGTCGTGGTGCGCGAGCCTCGGCTGCCTTTGTTCCCCAGGAGCGATCCGAGGATCGAGGTGCCGATGTTGACCAGTCCATCCAACCGTTTGGATTTGGCTTCTTCGACGACTTTATCGCGTCGCTGCTCGGCGGTGATGATTTTGCTTTGCAAGGTTCGGAACTTGTCCGAGTACTTGGCGCGGATCTTATCCATGGCAGCATCGCGGGCTTCGCGGGCAGCTTGGGATAGCTCGATTCTGGCTTCGAACTCTTCCAGCCCTGGGGCGGTCGTTCGCTTGACCGCTTTGCAGGAATAGACCAAGCACTTTTCGTGGCGGAACAGATACTCAGCGAGTTCCTTTTCCCATTCCTTGTAGTTCTTGGGCTGCAGCAATTCGGCGGGGAGTTCGGCGAATTCCGCATCGCGGCTCGGTTCGCTGTCGAATTGCAAATCGTCGTTGCCGATCCGCACGGAGCCATGATCCCAGAGGTGCGGGGGAACGCTGTCGGAGATGTGGGACAAGATGTTCAGGTCCGACCATCGGTCGACGTTGCTGGCAGCCCGAACAAAGTGGACGCTGGCGACGGCCAGCAATGCCGGGCGCAGCACCACACGTTGGTTGGGGCGAAGAGGGCGGGTGGCTGCGAGATAGCGCTCGTCGATGGCGGCGGGCACGATGGGACGGGTGCCTCGGCCAGCGATTGCAGAAGGGGCCATCCCCTTTGCTGAAGAGGTCGGGTTTGCGTTGCCGCTGGAAGGATTGTTGGAAACGGAGGATGGATCCGCAGGACCTGCGCTGGATGAGGCGTTGGCATCTTTGGCGGCGCTGAGTTCTTTGCGTTTGGCTTCCATGAGCCGCTTGATCTCGTCTTTGGCCAGCGGTCCGCGCAGATACGAGAGGGCCCACCGAGTTTGGAAGATAGTCGGAGCGCTGTCGTTCGCGTTGTTCATCAAGAAGACGCGTTTGCCGAGCGACGACAGCGTTTTGTCGATCGAGTTGCGATCGAAGCTGGCTCCTTGCTGGAGCGATGCCCCTTCCAGACCATCGAGCACGCGATCTTTGTCCCGTTGGGTTTGCAACCGGCCCAGGAACCATGTCCCCATGTTGGAGAGTCCCTTGTAGTCCAGATCGACGGGATTTTGTGTGGCCAGAACGATTCCGAGACCAAAGGCGCGGGCTTGTTTGAGGAGCGTCATCATCGGACCTTTGCTGGGTGGCTTGGCCGAGGGTGGAAAGTAGCCGTAGACTTCGTCCATGTAAAAGATCGCGCGCAAGGCTCCGGTGCCCGGTTGGCTGCGCATCCAGGAGAGCAGCTCATTGAGCAAAATGGTCACAAAGAACATCCGCTCGGAGTCGTTCAGGTGCGCGATCGAGATAATCGAGATCTTGGCGTTCCCTTTGGCGTCGTAGAACAAACGCTGGATATCAAGCGATTGGCCTTGCATCCAACCTGCAAAGGACGGGGATGCCAGCAAGTTATTGAGCTGCATGGCCAGTTTGCTGCGATCGGCGACTGGGAAGAACGAATCGATGTCCATGACACCGATCTTCTTGACGGGGGGCGACTGAATGCGCCGGATCATTTCTTCCATCGAAAGATCGAGGCCATCTTTCCATGCATCCATCAGGATGGTGGAAAGCAGGATGTGCTCGCGGCTATTGAGCGGGTCGGCGGTGATTCCCAACAGGGAGAGCAATCCCGACGCGCAGCTCGAGATTTGATCGCGCAGCATTTCATCGTCTTCGCGAACGGCATCGGAGGGAGCATCGAAACTGCTGAGCACCGACAGCGGCACGCCGACATTGCTGCCTGGGGTATAGATCACCTTCTCGACGCGACGCAGTTCCTCGACGAACGACGTATCCATGTTCCAATCGGTGATGCCTTGGGACCACGAGGCAGCCGTCTTTTCTGCGAGTTTGTCGAGGAGTTGATCCTCGGTCAGGTCGCGGTCTTCGTCTTTGCGGTTCGCAAGGGCTTCGGCCCGGTCGAGCCACGGTCGAAAATCGCTGGGCTTCATTTCGGGGAAGTCCAGAAGCAGATTGCCTAAATCCCCTTTGGGGTCGATGCAGATGATCGGGATGCCATCCAGGGCGGCTTCTTCGAGCAGCCCGACGCACAAGCCTGTCTTTCCGCTGCCGGTCATCCCCACGCACAGCGCGTGCGTGGTGAGATGTTTGGATTCGTAGTGAATTTGATCGTCGCGCAGTTTGCGAGACTCCAAATCAAACTTCTTGCCGATGTAAAAACTGCCGGGCAGATTTTGGATCACAGTCATGGGCGCAGCATTCCGTAGACGAAGGCAATTCGGTGAGCCGCTAGTTTAGCGTTGGCGATTTTTGGCGTCGACCGTGTCTCGATACCAATCGTACATGTCGAACAACGACTCTCTCAGATTCATTCCATGGGTTTTCCGAGAGGCCAGCCATTCAGGGGATTCCAGTATTGATCGAGCCAGGGAGGGCGATCGATCCCCGAGAAGATGCTCGATGACATACTGTTCGGTGACCGGATCCACAGCGGTCTTCCAAAGCGTTTCAAAGCCTGCAACGTCGGCGTGCGAGGTGACCATCAACCGCGCGCGACGAAACGTGGCCACGGCTCGCAGGATGCGCTGCTGCGCGGAGGTGAACTGCTCGAAGCCATCGATGACGACCAAGTTTTGGCGCTCCAGGGATGACCATGCCGCGCGCATTCGAGCGATCCAGGGAGTCGAACTGGACAGGCGCAGATGGGATAGAGCGGGGTATCGCTGCCGGAGGGGCGGGGATGCGAGCAGATGGGCGACCAAGGTCGATTTACCGGAACCATGCGGACCGACGATAGCCATGCGAGGCAGAGACTCTTGGCAGACGTGGTGCAACAACGACTGCTCGGCCTCGGCGGTTGGAAACCGGTAAGGGATAGCGCCGGGCTGAAAGTGCTTGGAGGAAAACGGATTCGAGGTCATACCTCGCGCGTCAACGTTCCCAGATAGAAGGGCTGTTGTGCCATGAGTTCGGTTCCATCGTTGAAGTAGAAACGGACGCGAACGCACCAGGAGATCTTCAGCAGTCGCCCTTCGTACGACAGAGGGGACATGGGCAGCGGGCATCGCAGCTTTTGGGCGATCGACCAATCGATAGCGGCCAGGGAATTGCCCGTCAATCGTTGAAAGAAGTGGACGCCGAGGTCTTCGCTGCCTTTGCCTTCGGTCACCCAAACGACCGACGCTTCGACGGCCACGATGGCGGAGTGATCGACGTGGACGACGCGATACTCAAACTCGAGCGGATCTCCGGGGTTGTAGGTCGGTTGCAAGCCGAGCAATCGAATCATGACGCAACTGTCGTTCGGTTGATACGGCTTTGCGGATAAACGACTACGGGGAAACTTCGGGAGTACGAGGGCCATCGGTTTGCCTCTCCGTCGACAATGATTTTCCAATGGATGGCATTATGCATGCTCTGAAACGAATGCATCGCATCCGCGGGAATTTCGCAGCGGCATTCCAACCGCAGCGGATAGCCCCAATCGATACGATCCCTACCATGCGTCGCGATGACTTGGCTGTAGACCGTCTCGCGCTCCGTGCGCACATCCGTTCCAAAATGATAAGTGCTTTCCTCTTCGCAGACCAGACGGACGGTGATTTTCTTGATGACCAAGCGTCCGTATTGAACCACTTCGACGCGGTAAGCGTTGCCCGGCACCAGGGGCAACTCTTCGATTTCCACGGTCGTGGAGCCGATTCCGAGCGTCCGGACAAAGGACCGAAAAAAGAGCTGGGCCGATCGCACCGCCACGTAGACGCCGGGGATCAGCACCAGCAACAGGTTGTAGGGAATCCTGGACCGAAGCATGTTTTCGACGGCGATGACCAAGAAAACGGCGATCATCGCGTTCCAAGCCATGGCAAAGACGCCCATGGCTAGCAATGCAACGTTTTCCGGAAGTTGACTGGGCAACCGATACGCAAGTCGCGCCCCTGGACTGTCGGTAAACAGCCCCAAATCCGGAACGTTGGGAGGAAGCGTCGGTTTGCTACCGCGGTTCTTGGGCTGCGCGTTCATCCCCCGGTGCGCGAGGACTTCGCGATGTTCGTCGCTGGTTACGACTTTGAGGACGCGATACCAAAAGCCGACCGTTCCGATGACGACGAACGACAAGCAAACCCCGAGAAACAGCCAGAACCCGTATCCGATCTTGATGATCTGGGTGCTGGGGGACATCAGTTGCCAAGCGATCAGCGTGGTCGACAGAAAAACGCCCAACAGGAAGAAAGCCGCAAAGAACAGGGCTTCCCCCAGCGATCCGATGAACCACCAGCCGGACATCCGTCCGCCGCGTTTCTTGCCGTAGAGTCGAAATCTAGACCACCACTTTGTCGTCTTCATGGAACCAAGTTTAGTCGCCACCCGGCATGCTTGAACAGGTCGACTCGTCGGGAACCACGCCTTGATCGTCGAATGCCCGTTGGCTCACGATTGCATCCGGGACGCGGTTCAGACTCGCGACCACGCTTTCGATCGCTACCAAAAGAGAACCAGCCACCCACGGCGAGCGTGGATGGCTGGTTTGCAGTACGCGTTTGGGCATCTGGCCGAATTCGGCGGATGGCTTGTTACTCGGCCAATAGCTTCTTGATCATCGCCTCGATATCACTGGCATTTTTTTCGCCCGAGCCGACTTTGATCAATCGTACGATGCCTTGCTTGTCGACCACCACGGCGTGCGGAATACCGGTAACGTGGTATTGGCCTTGCATGTCACTCTTTTCCGGGGTGAGCATCGTGCCGTGCGTGAGTTCATACTTTTCCATGAACTTCTTGAGCATGCTCAGTTCGTCTTCTAACGAGACAGGCTCGTTGCTTCGCGCGGCCGACTGCGAGTCGTCGTTCCATGCAAAGTTGTATTGTCGCGTGACACCAAGGATCTTGAGCCCCTTCGGACCGTATTCTTGGTCGAGGTGCTTGAGATGCGGGAAGGTCGCGATGCATGGTCCGCACCAGACGGCCCAGAAGTCGAGAAGCACAACCTTGCCCTTCAAGCTTTCGAGCGTGGCGGGTTCGGTGTTGACCCATTGAAACGCATCGAGGTCTGGCGCTTTTTGCCCGACCATGGCCAGCAGGGCTCGGCTCGATTCGATGGTGTTGCTAATCCGTTCCAAGTTCTTGAGAGACTGCGAGATCGATTGCTTGGAGGCTCCGTCTTCGGTCTCGATCGTTTCCAGGAACTTGCGCGTGCTGTCCAACGCTTCGGATGCGTTGTCGGGCGAGACTCGCGATGACATCGAGATGTAGTTGGTCGCGAGACCCAAGTATCCTTGCAGCACTTGGATGTTGGGCGCGTCCTTGAGCTTGCCTTGCGCCAGGGCCTCTGCCTTAGTGAAGACGGCTTTCGATTCGTCTTCGCTGAGGTTCGAAAGGGATTGGCTCCACAGCGACAGCATGGTGCCGACCGCTGCATCATCCTCGTTCTTGGCAAGCAGTTTTTCTGCGTTGGTTACGTAATCGACAAACATCGCTTTGCCTTCGTCCCCTTTGCCGGCTTCGGAAAGGCTGCGGGATTTGGCGAGCACCATTTGGCCATATGCGGCATGCAGCGGGGTAAGTCGCTCGGCGTCGAGTTTACTGGAGATAGCGGTCAAACCTTTCTCGAGCCATTCATCGGCTTGCTTCGTTTGGTTGCCGCGTCGCAGCAGGCTGCTCGCCATGGGATAGACGCTGGCGAATACCGAAGCGTTCCCCTTTTGATCGAGCTCCTTGTAGGCTTCTTCGAGCACGATCGTGATTTGTTTGATCGCATCGTCGCTGCGATTCTTTTGTTGCAGCATCATCGCGACTTGTTGTCGCAAAAACGGTGATACGGAAACTTTGTCCTCGGCTGCTTCATCGAGGAGTTGAATGGCCCCGTCGAGGTCGTTTTCTTGCAACTTCGTCTGCACGCCGCGGACGAGGTCTTGGGTTGGTTTATCCTGCGCCAGGGCTTGTCCCATCGGCATGCAGCTGGCCAACAGTGCGGCCGCAATCCAGTGCTTCATTCTCATCGAATCAGTTACTCACATCAAAAGTGGGGGGCGAAAACCGTGTTGCTCAAGCCGACCCGTGCGCATGCCTACGACGCAGCGCAGAAGCCATTCAGCCAGGAAAGGAGAGGTGTTCGACCAAGCACCCGGATTTTAGCAGAGGTGAACCGGAGCTGGCGAAAAGTTGGCAACGGGAATGAGAAAATATCGTGCCGCGCGGCCGCTTTAGGCGTTGCCGTCGATCCGCGAGGAAGGGCTGCGACGCGGGCGAGTGCGCAAGTGGGGGGGCGTGCGCCTGGGCACATCCTCTTCTTGATTCCGCAGGTTCAGAGGGGTGTTGGCGTTCGATGGCTCTGGAACCGAAGGTACGCCTGCGGCGGATGCGGCCCCGGTGGAGGCTGCACTGCGCGCTTTGCGGCGGACCTCGAGGACTTGGACGTATTCCGCTCCAAAGAAAATGATGGAGATGCCGTAATAGCACCACAACAGCAAAGCGATGAACGACCCGATAGCCCCATACGCCGTGGTGTAGCGCATGCCGATGAAAAACACTCCTAACAACTCGCGGCCCAGCTCCCAGACGACGGCCGCCAGCAAGCCTCCTCGCATGGCATCCAGCCATCGCACGGGGCGCTTCGGCAAAGTGCGGTAGATCAACGTAAAGAGCAAGCCGTTTGCCAAGATCGTGGTGATGACTTCAACGGCATTGAAAACGTGCTTGAGACTGGGCAATGTCTCGCCGGATAGAGATCGAAACTGCGAAACGGCCATGTTGGCGGCGAACAAAACGACGATCAGCCCGCCGAGGGCTACCAACATCATGAACGCAGAAAAGCGATGTCGGACGACCCGCACAACCGTCTTGGTGACGCTTTGCTCCTTGCGGGTCGGAATGCGAAAGATCTTGTCGAAGCCCCGATCGATTTGTGCGAACACACCGATGGCCGCAAGGATCGCGGCAAACACGCCGAACGGCCCGCTCACCAGTGAGTGCTTGGTGAGGTGCTTGAGGACTTGCTCAATGTGTTCCTTCACCGCCGGCGAAGCGTACGTCTCCACCGTTGCCAAGATTTGCTGCTCCGCGTCCTTGCCCGTGTGCGTGAAGCGCAAAAACAAACCGATGCCCGAGGTGAGCAATAGCAGCATCGGAAACAACGACAGAGCCAGATAGTAAGCGACGCTCGCAGCCAACGAACCGGCATCGTCTTCGCTCCACCGCAGACCCGCATCCCGGAGATTGGGAAAAAAGTCCATCAACCATCGTTTGCTACGTACGACGGGTGGCAATAGCGGATCGCTAGGTGTGGGTGTGTTCGGCGCTGATGGATCGGCCATACCCTACGAGTGTAGGGATTCCCTCAGTCGCTTGCCATAGGAATTGAATGTCCATCGCAGCGAGCGAATCGGTCAAATAACGAGCCGAGAATCTTCAGGCAGACAAGCCGTCCCAACACGCACTACTGAGGGCCGAGCAATCCTTCGATGTCCTTGGCGATTTGCATCGGGGAGGTGGTGGGTGCATACCGTGCGACGACCTTGCCCGAACGATCGACCAGGAACTTGGTGAAGTTCCATTTGATGGCTTCCGTTCCCAACAGCCCCGGGGCATGCTTCTTGAGCAGCGTGAACAACGGATGTGCAGTCGGACCGTTGACTTCGATCTTTTGGAACATTGGGAAGGTGACGCCGTAGTTCAGCGCGCAAAACTGTTGGATTTCGGCTGCGGTGCCGGGTTCTTGCATCCCGAATTGATTGCATGGAAAGCCCAAGATGACGAATCCGCGGTCGCGGTACTTGGCATAAAGCTCTTCGAGTTCCTTGTACTGCGGAGTAAACCCGCACTTGCTCGCCACATTCACGATCAGCGCGACTTTGCCTTCGAGGCTCGAGAACGGGAAGTGCTCGCCGTTGAGCAAAGTCGGCTCTAGGCTGTACAGAGACTCGGACATCGAATCGGAGTTGGTGCTGTTCATAGGAATCGCGATCGTGGTGTCTTGTTGAGTGCGAAGACGTGGCGTCTTGGGACGAAGCGAGTGGCGCCGGCGTTGTGGAGCCACGGATCGGCTAGATCGTCGCCAGGGCTTCTTCGACAGGATGGGAGCTAGGAAGGGGCTGCAGGGTATCGATAAAGCTGTTATCGAGTCCGAGCTCGGGGAGCAGTTGCCGGCAAGTGATCCGAGCGGATTCGTAGATCACAGGCAGACCGCTTCCGGGATGCGTGCCCCCGCCAACCAAATAGACATGCTCGAGCTCTTCGAACTTGTTGTGAGGACGCAGATGGAGCATCTGCCCCAAGTTGTGAGCCAGGTTGAACGTCGCACCGCGATACACGGAGTAGGTGTCTCGCCAGTCGCGCGGAGTGACGACCCGTTCGAACTCGATTCGACTTTCCAGATCGCCCAATCCAATGGTTTGCAGTCGCTCGAGGGTCAGGCGTCGAAAGGCAGCCGTCTGCTCGGCATCCCACGGGGTGGATGGGCTCAGATGGGGTACGGGGACGAGCACGTACAATCCGCTCTTGCCTTGCGGAGCCAGCGTCCGGTCGGTCACGATGGGATTTTGCACGTAGAACGATGGCTCTCGCGGCAACACCTTCTCCTCTTCGATCTCGCGAAGATTGCCAAGGTAGTCTCTCGAGATGTAGATCGTATGGTGCGGCAAATCGGGATATTCGCCATCGATCCCGAGGTACATCATGAACGTCGAGCACGAGTACCGCTTGGTTTCGAGTTGGGCATCGGACCAGCGGGAGCGCAGGTGGTTGGGGACCAAATGCTGCATGGCATGGGCAAAGTCGGCATTCATGACAACAGCATCCACGGGGTAAGTCCCGTGCGCGGTCTCGACAGCCTTGACGGTGCGGCCGTCGAAATGCAGTCTTGTGACAGGTTCTTCCAGCCGTATTTGGCAGCCTAACTCGCGGGCGATATCTGCCATGCGTTGGCTGACTTGCCCGCATCCACCCGTGGGATGGAACACACCGTACTCGTACTCCAAGAACGACAGGATCGAAAATAGGCTCGGGCATCGAAACGGCGACATGCCCAAGTACTTGGCTTGGAACGAGAACGCGATCACCAAACGCGGGTCCTTGAAGTAGGACTCCAATTCTTGACCGAGCGACTTCCAAGGCTTAACGTACGGGGCGGCGGCCAAGAGTGCCGGGCGCAGGTAATCGGCCAACGAGTTGAACGGGCTCTCGAGAATCGGTCGGAACTTGGCGAGCTTGACGCGGTTGTCGTCCAGGTACTTTTTGAGTTGGCCGACGTCTGGCGGGGACAACTGCGCGATTTGGCGGTCCATCTCCGCCAGATTGGGAGTGCAGTCCAAATGACCGCCGGCACCGAAGGCGACCCGATATTGCGGATCGAGCTTGGTCATGGGGATTTCGCGATCGATATCTTTCCCGACCGACTGAAAGATTTCTCTCAGAATGCGGGGGTACAGATAAAAGGTGGGGCCGACGTCGAACTTGAAGCCTTGGGCCTCGAAAGTGGAGCATCGCCCCCCGACGTTCGGCTTTGCCTCCAAAACAGTCACATCGGCACCGGCGTGAGCCAGTTGCATGGCGGATGCGAGGCCCCCTGGGCCGGCTCCGATGACCACGACTTTTTTCTTTGTCCGCATCGCGATTCGCTTTATTTTCCTAGAACGTTGGTGCCGGGCGCATCCCTGCCCGCAGTTGGGGTGTTATAGCAGGTTGGCAAGCAACTCGCAGGGATCGCGGGCAACCCGCAGTTCCGCGGATTCCCGCCCAAAACGGCGTTTTCAATCCCTCGGGGTCCGGCGTTGACCGGCATCAAGCTCGAAGATTTGGTCTGCCGGCCCCTAAAATCGGCCCTTGATCGAGTTTTTCCTGGCCGATACACTTAGGCCCTTGGTTTTCAACCGGCAAGTTTGGAATTTCATCTCACTCTAACTGTATGGACTCTACACTGTACCCTTCAAAGCGACCGCCAAACGGAAAGAAATTCGCTCGCAAACGGACCCGAGTGAAGGCCAAGGTCAAGAAGCGTGATCCGTTGCTCGTGGACGGCAAGCGTCCTCGCCCGATGTACGTGGATTACAAGGACGTGGAGCTGCTGACCAAGCTCGTCAATCGTCATGGCCGTATCGTGAGCCGCCGCAAATCCGGTTGCTCGGCGACCAGTCAACACGCAGTCGCGGAAGCGATCAAGCGGGCTCGCTTCGTGGCTCTCATGCCATATGTCGGCGAGTAACGCTCGAGCATTCCATTGGAATCGCCGCATCGAATTCGCAGAGACCGATGCGGCCGGCATTGCGCACTTCTCCACGTTTATCTTCGTGATGGAGCAAGCCGAGCATGCGCTGTTTCGCTCCCTCGGCTTGTCGATCTTTATGCCGCTGGCTTCCGTTCCGGCTTCGTTGACGCTGCCGCCGGAATGGTCGCATCACCCGTCGAACACCATCTGGACGTGGCCTCGCGTTCATTGCGAATGCGATTTCGTCGCTCCGGCTCGTTTCGAAGACGAGCTGACCGTATCCATTGCGATTGAACGCATGGGGACCAAGAGCATCATTTATGCCCATCGCATCGCTCGCGGTCTGGAGACCATCGCTACCGGACGGATGGTTGCCGTTTGCTCCTTGAAGAACCCAACGACCGGCCAATTGGTGGGGCAGCCGATCCCGCCAGGGTTGCGTGATTGGTTTGCTCCCTATTGCGTAGAACCGACGGACAAGGCCTCATGAAGTTCGAACGCGTTCGATTAGTCTCGATCGGACATGTCATTCCGCCGCTTGAGATCACCTCCGATTGGATCGAGGAACAACTGGCCGAGGTGTACACACGCTTGAAGTTGCCGAATGGCCGCTTGGAGGGCATGAGCGGCATTCGCGCGAGGCGTTTGTGGCACGAGGGGACGCGATTGAGCGATTGCAGTGCCGAGAGCTGCCGCCTAGCGTTGCAAGCCGCTGGCATTGCCGCAAAGGACGTAGGATGCCTGATTCATGCCAGCGTATGCCGCGAGTATCTCGAGCCCGCCACAGCGTGCCGCGTCCATCATTTGGTGGGCTTGCCGTCCGACGCTTGGATCTACGACGTCAGCAATGCGTGTCTTGGTGTGATGAATGGCGCCGCGCAAATCGCCATGATGATTGAAGCAGGACAAATCCGAGCAGGGTTGGTCGTTGGCACCGAGGACTCTCGAGGCTTGATGCATGCGACGCTCAAACAGTTGCAGACCGACGAAGGCTTGACCCGCCAATCGATCAAGCCGGCCTTTGCGTCGCTAACCATCGGATCGGGAAGCTGTGCTTGGCTGCTGGCCGACGAAGCGTTCTTGGAGGAGCAAGGCATCCGAGCCGGCGCTGCAATGCGCAGCGCGGTGGCCGTCGCCCGGACGGAGTTTCATGGATTGTGTCAAAGCGATACCGATCAAGCAGGCTCGGGCATGCAGCCCACGATGAATACCGACTCGGAGATGCTGCTTGAGGCGGGCTTGGAAACCGGGGCTCAGACCTTTGAAAAACTGCTGAACGAACTGAAGTGGCCGCGAGAAGGGTTTGCAGCCACGGTATGCCATCAAGTCGGAGGGGCCCACCGCAGGCGGATGATCGAGCGGTTGGGGCTGGCGCTCGAGCGCGACTTTGCCACCTTTAGCGAGCTGGGCAACACCGGGTCGGTAGCGCTGCCAACCGCCTTGGCTCGGGCCGTGGAAACAGGCTTTTTGCCGACCCAAGGGCGATGCGGGTTGCTGGGGATCGGCTCGGGCGTGAACTCATTGATGATCGGGCTGGAACTCGGCCCCGAGGCGATTCGAGTACGCTCGCAATAGCCATCCTCGCCCCCTAGAACGGGCCCCCTAGAACGGGAGGGGGAACCAAGTCCCCGATCGATCGCGGCTGGCGGCGAGACCGACGCGAGTTTGAGGGAAATGCCCCCTCGCTCTTCTCTTGCAGGCGTGTTTTGCCGCGAGCGGCTGGCTTCAGCGACCGTCCGCCGCACCGCGCCCACGTGCTTGGAATGCCCCCTACGCCTAAAGAGAGCGGCGAAACGTCACCTTCGAATCCTCGATCGAGACGTGGTGCGGAGAAGTCGATCGGAGACTGGCGGATCGGAGACTGGCGGATCGAGCATTTGGCTCTACACGATGCGGTCCCTCGACACTGCAAACGCGCGATCCATCTCCGGACCAAAGCTCGGATCCCCCCACTGATTCCAGTAAGATTTTCGTTGCCGAATCGTTGCAATCCGACCTTGAGGAATTCGGACAAAATACCACTTGCGGAAATTGGGAAGATTTTAGGGGTGGTCGCTTCCAATGAAACCCACAGTAGCTAAACTTCGCTGTATCCAACGTGGTTGCTGGACCTCTCCGCTTCGGAAATCGCCTTGAAATTCCGAGCAATTTCCCACAGCCACCGAAGAGTTTGCATCATGAGTTTTCTGTCGATCGCACCGTTTGTGCGGTCGGATTAGAGTAATTGTTTCGGCCTCGTGGCCATCAGATTTGTTTTCTTTGAGGAGACTGCTATGAAGTTTCACCGAGGTTTGCTCCTTGGGCTGGCCACAATGTTTGCGGCTGGTAATGCGTTTGCTGGCGATTGCGGTTGCGGTAGCACCGCTTCGTCGTCCGCTGTCGTCGCTTCGTCGGGCACCGTTGTCGGTGGTGGCGTAGTTGGCGGCGGTGAAGTCGGTGGCTGCGGCCCCCAGATCACCTATGTAGAACGTACTGTTTACGTTCCACAACAAGTGACCGAAAAGCGTTTGGTCACCAAGTCCTTGAGCCGCACCGAAGAGCGTGAGCGTCGCTACAACGTGACGAAGAGCGTTCCACGCACGGAAACCAAGACCGACACCTACACGGTCAATGTTCCCAAGACCGAAACCAAGACGGTTGAATACACCGTTCAAGTTCCTGTCACCAAGCAAGTTGAAGAATCGTACACGGTACAAGTTCCTCGCACTGTGACCGAAACCGTTCCTTACACCGTATCGAAGACGGTTTACGACGATCAAGTCAAGACCTACACCGTTCAAGTTCCAAAGACGGTTACCGAAGAAGTCAGCTACACCGTTCAAGTTCCTTCGACGGTTGATGAAGTTGTCAACTACACCGTCCAAGTTCCTTCGACGGTCGATGAAGTCGTCAACTACACCGTTCAAGTTCCTTCGTGGGTTGACGAAGTTCAAACCTACACCGTCAAGGTTCCTGTAACCACCCAGGAAGAAGTTTCCTATACGGTTCAAGTTCCCGTCTACACCGACGAACAAGTTCCCTACACGGTTCAAGTTCCCGTTTACACCGACGAAGTTGTGAACTACACCGTCAAGGTTCCTTACACCGAACAACGCACCGGCACCCGCAACGTTTGCCGTCGCGTTCCTGTGACTGCAACCCGCACGGTCACCCGTGACCTGGGTTCGTACCAAACCGTCACCGAAGAAGTTCCTGTAAGTGCCGGTTGCGGAACCGTTAGCAGCGGTTGTGGCAAGGTCAGCAGCGGATGTGGATGCGGCGCTCCTGTAGCTGCTGATCCATGCGGATGCGGCACCCCCGCTCCAGCTCCTGCGACCCGCACCGTTTGCCGCAAGGTTTGGGTTCCCAACGTTGTAACGGAAGAAGTTCCTTACACGACCTACCAAAACCAATCGAGCGTTGAAGAGTACACCTACAACGTAACGCTCTGCCGCGACGAAGTTCGTTCCAAGACGGTCAAGAAGGTCAGCTACACGACCGAAACCCGTTATCGCACGGTGAAGAAGTGCTCGTGGACCACCGAAACCAAGACCCGCACGGTCAACAAGGTTTCGTACCAAGACGAGCAACGTACTCGCACCGTTAAGAAGTGCGTTACCAACACGGAAAACCGCACCAAGACGATCCAAAAGACCGTCTACAACACGGAAAACCGCACCAAGACCGTCAAGAAGACCGTCTACAACACCGAAACTCGCACCCGTCCAGTTTCCAAGACCGTGATGACCACCGAAGAGCGTCAAACGACGATCAAGGTTCCTCGCGTCGTTCAAGAACAAATGACCCGCGAAGTTTCGAAGGTTGTTTACGACACCGAAACCAAGACTCGCACCAAGAACGTCACCGAATACGTGACCGAAAAGAAGACCCGCGAAGTCAGCTCGACCATTATGGTTCCAGAAACCCGTACCCGCACCTACGACGTCACCGTCTATGACAACGTGACCGAAGAAAAGGTTGAGAAGTACAACGTCTGCGTTCCGTACACGGTTCAAGAAGAAGTCGAAGTTACCGTTTGCAAGTCGGTTCCAACGACCGTTTCGGTTCCTGTCTGGACCAACGGCACTGCCGTTTCGGCCGGTATGGTTTCCGGCGCCGTTTCCGGTGCAGCTTCGGGTTGTGGTTGCGGTTCCGCAGCTCCAGCTCCAGCACCTGCTTCGGCTGGTTGCGGATGCAACTAAGCGTTGCGAGTGTCGATGATTTCTAACAGGCCATCTCCTCAGGCCTTCTAAGAAAGCGAATCAAACGGCCCGTGAACTTCACGGGCCGTTTTTCTTTTGCCATATCTGGCTACAATAGTCCTCCCCGCGTCGCGTCTGTGCGATTGCTCCCGTTGCAGCGCCGCTGTCATGATTCTTGCGGCGCCGCTGTCATGATTCCCTAAACCTCTAGCTTCCCAGCTTTTTCCAACATGGCCACTCCCTCCAAAGTTGTTGATCCCTTCGGTGCTCGCGATGTGTTCTCAGCCCCCCAGGGCAAGCTCGGCATCTACCGATTGGAACGCTTGGAAAAGGCCGGTATCGCCAACATCTCGCATCTCCCGTTCTCCATCCGTGTGCTGCTGGAAGCCGTATTGCGAAACTGCGACGGGTACCAAGTGACTCAAGAGGATGTCACCCATTTGGCCAAATGGAATGCGACTAAGCCCGCGGAACTCGAGGTGCCGTTCAAGCCCGCTCGAGTTGTCTTGCAAGACTTCACCGGCGTACCCGCCATCGTCGACCTAGCTGCCATGCGCGATGGCATGAAGGCCCTTGGAGGCAACCCCAACAAAATCAATCCGCTCATCCCAGTCGATCTGGTCATCGACCACTCGGTCCAAGTCGATTACTTTGGCACCGCCGACGCGCTGTCGAAAAACGTCGAAGTCGAATTCGATCGCAACCGAGAACGCTACGAGTTCTTGCGCTGGGGACAACAAGCCTTCGATAACTTCCGTGTCGTGCCTCCCAACACGGGTATCGTTCACCAAGTCAACCTCGAGTTCCTCGCCAAAGTCGTTTTCCAAGGGACCGATCACGCAGGACCGGTAGCCTTCCCCGATACCCTTGTCGGTACCGATTCGCACACCACGATGATCAACGGCCTGGGGGTCCTCGGCTGGGGTGTCGGTGGCATCGAAGCCGAAGCCAACATGCTCGGTCAACCGTTGTACATGCTCATGCCCGAAGTCGTCGGCATGAAGCTCACCGGCATGCTCGCCGCAGGTGCTACCGCCACAGACTTGGTGCTGCGAGTCACCGAAATCCTTCGCAAGGAAGGCGTGGTGAACAAGTTCGTCGAGTTCTTTGGCGAAGGGGTCTCGAAGATGTCGCTGGCCGACCGCGCCACCATCGCGAACATGGCCCCCGAATACGGAGCGACCATGGGCTTCTTCCCCGTCGACGGCGAAACGCTCAAGTACCTGCAACGCACCGGCCGCACCAAGGACGAAATCGAATTGGTAGAACGCTATTGCAAGGAACAAGGCCTCTTCCGACTCGACCATGGACCGGATCTCCATTACACCAAAGTCCTCACCCTCGATCTGAGCACCATCGAACCGGCATTGGCTGGCCCCAAACGCCCGCAAGATCGCGTTCCGCTCAAGACGGTACAAACCTCGTTCCGCAAATCGCTCTCCGCGCCGATTGCCGAGCGCGGCTTTGGGCTGCCAAACGAACAATTGTCTGCAAAGGCCACCGTTCAAGGCCACACGCCTAGCCCTTCGATCGGCCATGGTGCCGTGGTCATCGCCGCCATCACCTCCTGCACCAACACCAGCAACCCATCGGTCATGATCGGGGCTGGTTTGCTCGCCAAGAAAGCCGCTGCTCGCGGACTCAAGGTCCCTGGCTTCGTCAAAACCAGCCTCGCGCCTGGATCGCGCGTCGTCACCGACTACCTAACGCATGCCGGTGTGCTCAAGAGCCTCGAGTCGCTCGGATTCAACGTCGTCGGATACGGATGCACCACGTGCATCGGCAATAGCGGTCCTCTGCCCGATCCGGTGGCCAATGCGATCACCGAAGGCAATCTCGTTGCCGCAGCCGTGCTCAGCGGCAATCGCAACTTCGAAGGACGCGTCAACCCGCACACCCGCGCGAACTATCTTGCCAGTCCACCTCTGGTCGTCGCTTACGCACTCGCAGGCACGGTTGACATCGACTTTGAAAAAGAACCCATCGGCCACGATCCGAGTGGCAAACCGGTTTTCTTCCACGAGATTTGGCCAACCGCCGAAGAAGTCCACGCAGCCGTCGAAGCATCCGTGCTCCCCGAGATGTTTCTCAAGCAATACTCCGGTGCGTTCACGGCCAACGAAACCTGGAACGCCATCCCCATCACCCCAGGTAATCAATACGCTTGGAACGAACGCAGCACCTACATCCAGCGACCTCCGTTCCTCGAAGGCATCACCAAGGACGTCGGTTCGATCGGGGCCATCCGCGGAGCCCGAGTGCTGGCCGTGCTTGGCGATTCGGTTACCACCGACCACATCTCACCCGCCGGCAGCATCGCGAAGAGCGGTCCCGCCGGACGTTTCTTGATTGAACATGGGGTCTCGCCAGCCGACTTCAATAGCTACGGCGCGCGTCGCGGCAACGACCGCGTCATGGTCCGCGGAACCTTTGCCAACATTCGCATTCGCAATGCCATGGTTGGGGGCGTCGAAGGGGGCGTCACCAAGTACCTGCCGACCGGCGAAACCATGAGCATCTACGATGCCTCGATCAAGTACATCGCGGACAAAACCCCGCTCGTCGTCTTGGCTGGCGCCGAGTACGGCACGGGCTCGTCGCGCGACTGGGCTGCGAAGGGAACATTGCTGCTGGGCATCAAAGTCGTCATCGCCGTGTCGTACGAACGCATCCACCGCAGCAACCTCGTCGGCATGGGCGTTCTTCCTCTGCAATTCCTCCCCGGTCAATCGCCGGCATCGCTCGGCCTGACCGGCGAAGAAACGTTCCACTTCGAAGGCCTCAGCGATGGGCTGCAACCGCGCAGCCAGTTGACGGTCAAAGCCGTCCGCGCAGATGGAACAGCGATTACCTTTGACACCCTCGTCCGTATCGATACGCCCGTCGAAATCGACTACTATCGCAACGGCGGGATCCTGCCGACTGTCCTTCGCAAACTGGCTGAATAAATGCCCAGTCCCGACTCCAACGCCCCGATTGAACGAATCGGCGTTACTCCCCGATGGTCCGATTTGGTGATCCATCGGGGGATCGCTTACTTTGTCGAAGTCCCCGACGATCCCAGCTTGGACCCGCGCGGACAGTTCGAACAAGTCTTTCAACAAATCGATGCGCGCTTGGCACAAGCCCGCTCCGGCCGAGAGCGATTGCTCCAAGTCTTGATCTATCTCCCGTATCCCGAAGACTTGCCCCTTTTCAATAGCTTGTGGGAAGCGTGGGTGCCCAGCGGACATGCCCCGTCTCGCGCCTGCAGTCATCCGGCCCTCGCTGCCCCTGGCTACCGAGTTGAGTTGATCCTCACCGCAGCCTGCGACGACTAAGTCGATTCGCTGTGCCCCAAGAGTGTGTTCCGCTCATTGGCCGGGATTTTCGTGTTTCTCTTGGTCGCGGACGGGGCGATAGTCCTCTAGGGATGCGGGCTGAATCCGGCTATGATACAGCCACCAAGGAGGGGTTAAGGATCGATCCCCTCTTGATGGACTCGATGCCGACAATGTTCTCCCAGGAGGTGGAAACACTTATGATCGCTTGCTCTCATCTTTTGTCCGGTGCACTCACTGTGCACGCTTCTATTGGATTGCTTCAGCGTGCGACCCTCGCCCTCCTCATCCTGGGGATGCTCACTGCAAACGCGTTGCCATCGTACGGCCAATCCACTCCTGCCACTCCGGTCAGCGGTAGCACGGTGCTTCCTGTGACGCCCGCAGACGGCGCTGCCCCGGCCAAGCCGAATGCGGACAAAGCAGACGCGGACCACTTGCAGCACGTCGCCCTGATGCACTTGATGGAAGCCATCGAACCGTACCATCCCAAAGCCGCCGTGCGTGGCACTGCCGTCCTGGCTGGCTCCACCACGATGCAGTCGGTGGCGCGTGCATGGTCCGAACGCTTCCGCAAATTCCATCCTGAGGTCGTGTTCACCAAAGGATCCGAAGGAACCGAATCCGGCATTCAAGAAATCGCCAACAATCCCAACGTGATCGCAGGGGCCAGTCGCCCTCTCACGCCACAGGAATTGGAAAGCCTCAAAGGCTCTCACTGCAAAGATCCCCTCGCGATCATCGTAGCCCTCGACCCGCTGGCACTCTATGTTGCCAAATCGAATCCGGTTGCCAGTGTCTCACCGGAGCAATTGGAAGCTCTCCTTCGCGCTCCCAGCAACAATCAGCCCAGCATCACCAAGTGGGGCGAGTTGGGCCTTACCGGCGATTGGGCAAACCAACCGATTCGACTCCATAGTCGCAATGACCTGAGCGGCAACACCGGCTTCATCAAGAACTGGATCGTGCGTGGAGCATCCCTCGCCCGTTCCGCTGAAGTGCACGAAACCAATGAACAATTGGCCAAGGGCGTGGCCAACGACCCTGTTGGTGCAGGCATCCTCGGATTCGCAGAAGCCAACGATTCGATCCGCGGTGTACCCCTCGTGTTGCAAGGAATCCCAGTCGAACCGACCGAAGAGAACTTCCTCGCAGGCAGATACACGCTCGTGCGCCCTCTGACCCTCATCATCGATCGAGCCGCCATGCAAAGCGATGGTGGAGTGCGGGAGAGCATCCTGCGTTATGTACTCAGTCGCGATGGTCAAATGGAAGCCGTCCGCAGCGGCTTCTATCCGCTCGATCCCGCCTTCATCCGCAAACAACTCGACACCATCAGCGGTCCGCAATTGCGATAATCCTCGATGGATGCGTGCTGGGCTTGCATTCCGAATGCCCTCGGCTTTTGCAAGCTCGACTTGAATGGTTGTCATTTCTCTCGTCCCAATTCGATTCCGAAATCCCTGTGATAGGCCCTTTCCCATGAACCGAATGCCCGTGATCCGCGTCGCTTTGCTCCTCAGTGGTATGCTAGGGATCTCGCATCAGACGACTTTGGCTCAGAGTTGGACAGACTTCAACTCGGCTGTTCCGAAAGTCGGATATCCGATGACCTACGGCGGAATCCCGGTTACGAGCGTCCCGACGCTCACGCCGCCGCCGTTGACTGCCGGTAGCATTCCGTATGTCGCGAATCCAACCTTGGTTCCAGCAGCACGCAATTGGAAGCTGGGTGTCTACGTTCGCAATTCGGATTTGGGAGCCGTGGTGCAAACCGTTGAGCCCGGCAGCGCCAGCCAAGCCGCAGGAATCGTTCCCGGCGACATCATCGTCGCGGTGTCCACCAGTCGCATCGGGGAATTCGATGGCCGCGTCGTCGACATCGGAGACGAGATCCGCCGATTCGTCGATCCTTACGGCCGCGTGTCCCTCCTGATTCAAGACGGTCGGACGCGAGCTCTCCGAGCCACCGTGGTGACCCTTTCCTCGACCTCCACTCGCATGACCGGCACCATCAACGTCAGCGATCGCGGTATCCTGCCAGTAGGGACCGTGCTGACCGTCCAACTGCAAAATCGAAACAAGCCTTTCTACGAAATCGCAGGTGGGAAGACGATGATGCGGGCCGAAGGAACAGGTCCATTCGCCTTCGAACTCAATCTCGATCCACGCTATATCGATCCGGCCGATCAATACCAGCTCACCGCATTCTTGAGTTGGAACAACCAAGTGATCTACTCGATGCCAACGCCAGTGGTCATCCCGGCATCCGGACTGAACCAAAATTTTGCCTTGATGCTCGATCGAGGTAGCTACTTGCCGGGCGCCAACGCCAGCAGCTTGGCGTGGTCGGCCAACCCCACTGGAAATGTCGTCACCGCAGGGTATGCCGGATCCCCCAACCTTCCAGGGGCCGTCAACCTCGATGCATTGACCCAAGTCTTCGTCACGTTGCTCGGACGCCAACCTACCAGCCGCGAAATCCTGGCTTGGCAATCCTACATGCAACAAGGCCATTCGCTCAATGAAGTCACCGCGCGGATCATGGCCAGCAGCCAGTATCGCGACCGCTTTACCAACGACTCGGCTTATATGCAGCAAGTTCTGCAAACACTCACAGGCAAACTGCCCAACGCGACCGAGGTCGGCTATTGGGTTTCTCGCTTGCAGGCGCTTGGCTCGCCCGAGCGCGTCATCGCGGAAATCCTCGCGCAGAACCGCTAGAACCCAACCTCCCATCACAATCCATGCCAGTTGGGCAATCGGAAGCGATTGCGTGAGAAAATCGGATGGAGTGGACTCCTCCGTCAATGATCGCACTCGGATTGGTCGATGAGATGGGTGTCGCACTGCTCAGGTGAAAAGGCACGGAATCCGCCTCTGAGCAGCGAGTCCCACCCAATCCGACCATCTCTACGCATCTAGGCCACGGAAGGCTGGCCCGGCAAACGCCCGTGCGCCAGTGATCGCCCAGGTGTTTGAGCATCCAACCGAGGTTCCGAGCGATGCGATTTCGATCGTTCCAAAGCGCTGCACGAGCAGCTCTGCGCGCTATGATTCTTGCCGCTGTTTGCGCCCCTGTGGCGTCAGCGGAATGGAGATCCCCCACCCTACCGATCTCCGCCTCATGCCTCGTGCATGACTCTGGACTTGAATTCCTTCCTATCCGCTTTCATGCCAACCAGCTTGTCGCAGATCCACGAACGGGGATCCTAGACACACCGTCGAACGCCGAAACATCGGTGATCGCCGAGCCCGTATCCCCTGCGGCGGAACTCGCGCCCATGGATTGGGATGCGTGCATCCTATCTATGCATCGCTCCGAGCGATTGGAGCAGCTTGCTTCCGAAGTTCAATGGCTGCGCTCCCAACGCCCAGCTTGGATAGCGGCGCTGCGCAACGGATCGCAGAGCATTCAACATGCGTTCCGAGATGCAACCCAAATCACTGAACGATGGATCGAGCGTGGACTCATCGCATTGGCTGCCTCGCGCAACGCATCTGATGCAGCAGCCTCCTCCAACGCATCCGCGGCCAACTATGTAGACATGGACTATGCAACCCTGGACGCAGAGCCGTGGGACGCTCGCGCTCTGGGCACAGATGCTTGGAATCGAAACGCCACCCAACCGGCGTGCAGCACCGATTCCGAATCCGCCGATGCAGGCCTGCTCCCCTCTGGTCGCGCCGCAAACCTATTCGTCTTCGTATTGTCTGATGATCAGGTGTACGAAGTGACGTCGCCAGAGCGAACCTCGCAGATTCCTGCGGCTGCGGTCAGCGTCGATGGCGTCGCTCGCAACGACACCATCGGCTCCGAATTTGCCGAAGCCTTTGCAGCTCGAAATGGTTCGACCGAATCGGATACGAATGCCATTGCCGCTGGTCCTTGCTACCCCAATGAAGCATGCTTTCCGTACGAGCCTTTCTCGGCCGGGCAAAACGCAGAGCTCGCTCGCGATGCAGCCCCCGCGCCGTCGAACTTCGAGATCGCTGGAACTCCCTCCAGTTCTTCGATGCAGGGCGCAACCGAATCGATTGCCCCCGAAGACTTCGTCATCGCCGAACCTATTTGCGGTGACGTGGCAACTGTGGCAGAAGGAATCCAACAATGCGGACCCGGCTACGATCGGTTCGAGCAACGGGTCGCTTCGGATCGAGAACCCGTTCTCACACACGAGCCTGTCGCTTCGGAACCTAGGTTGCCAGCACCATCCGATGCGCGTCTTGGAACTGCAGATTGGGCAGCCGCCAACTCGATCCGTTTCGGTTGCTTGGATTCGGAGTGGACAGAAGATCCTTGCCAATCCCCCTGCAGGCCACCGGTTCTGAGCGCTCCCGATGACGAGCCGCTCCCCGCATACGCTTCGTCCGATGCCGAACCCGAATCGGCCTCCCCTTCGCTGCATGCGTTGACGCTGGATGTGCCTGCCACCCCCGACGATGTGGCCACGTCAAACGACGCGTCCTCGGTGATCGCCTCCGAAGCCATGTGGGTTGGAATGGCAATGCAGGAAGGCAGAACTGACGCAGCGTCCCAGAACGGCCCTCGCTTGGCAGCGATGCCGCAAGCCGGTCCGCTCGGTGGAGATTCCACCGCGGAGAGCGAAGCCGAAGCGATGCGCGATGCCATGCAGCCCGAAGCCTTCGTGTCTCCAGTGGAGACCCTTACCAGTCCCCTGCCGACACTGCAGTCCTTTGAACCCTACCCACCGATCACCGAATCGATGGATGCCGATTGGATCGATGCAGATGTACGTGAATCGCTGCGGGTGCGACCGTTCGAGTTCTCGCCTTGGACCGATTGCGACTTGAACGCTCCATCAGAATCCGATTCGTCGCAATGGAACGAAGCGGACTCCCAGTCGGCCTCGTCGGACAGCATCGACGCGTCGTACCTGGACTCGGTGCGCTGCCTCGGCTTCGAGTGATCGGGATCGCGCGATTGCAAAGTGGGACTCGGCTTTAACGTCAACCGGTGCGATGACAGGAGAATTCATCGCATCGGTTCGACGACAGCCACTGGCCAACGGGACTCGTGAGCCAGCGCTCTCGCTTCTTCTACGCTGGGCACAAACAACCACGCATCGTTGGGCCCGATCTCATGCAGCCGCACGTCGCCAGCGATTCGCCATTCCTTTTCATAGCTCCAATCGCGAGCCCCATCGCGCTGGCCGAGCGGTTGGACAAACGGGAGCTCTTCCGAACCGCATGCTGCCACCTCGGACTTCGATAGGTAACGAACACGTTGAGCTCCGTGCGATTGCAACCAAGAACGACGAATCGCAATGCCGTAGGGTTCCCAGTCCCAGCGACCTATGTGAGATTGAAACCTGCGGTTCGCGAGTAGAGTCGGCAAACGCTCTTCGGATAAGCAGACGGTGTCGAGGGGACCTCGCCGCAAATGACGAGTCGCCACCAAGCGTTGCATCCTCAGGATGCGAAGCAAAGTATCCATGGGATGCCATACTCTCCCTGCTTCTCCTCGCAACACTTCGTCGAGGTACTCATCCCAAGATTGATCTGGCCAAGGCCCCATCCGGCTTCGAGTGCAGTGCACCAGAAAGGCATCGGCATCCGAGCGCATGGGCTCATGAAAACGAACTTGGAGCGTCGCCGGTGCGATGCGTTGAGCGCAAGACCATGTTGGCCACGCGGCGCT
>JBKCUI010000329.1:0-18662 GCA_046318495.1 Pirellula sp.
AGCGTTTGGATCGACTTTGGTTTCCGCAAACCAGATCGGATGATTGGGCGGAAGCTTCTGCATTGGTTTATCAAAGATCAGCTCCATTTCGCGACGGAACGACTGGTCGAAGGCTTCTCCTTTGCAGCCGTTTCCGTTGCACGCTTCCGCAAAGATGAATCCACCGTTGTCGACGTAGTCCTTAAGCATTTTGCGATGCTGTGGTGCCAGCGTGAACTCTTCGCTTCCGCTGATGATCAAGATCGGCGTTTCGAGCAGATCCGGCAGGCTGGCGCGTTGCAATCGCACCGATTGCCATGCCAGATCGCGTTTCCAAACCGATTCCAAATGACCGGTCAGGTGCTGCACGCTGCGGCGGTGGCGATTCCAGTCGCGGCTTCGCGGATCGGGGCTATGCTGCAAGTGCCCGAAGACAACTTGGCGTTTTCCTTTGCTCAGGAACAGCAGTGCCATAGCCGTGTTGGTGATTTCGCTCTCGCCGCCCGACGACAGCATGTTGCCGCCAACTTGGTTTCTGCGACGAAGAATGGCTTCCGCTCCCTCGCGGTACCAGTCGTGTTCGCCAATAAACCGGCGGCCCGTCAATCGTCCCACCCGCTCCAGGGCATACATGTAGTACATGTACCAGTTCGCGTAGCCAGGGTTGTCGTTGACGCTGAAATTGCGTGCCAGCCAATCGATCGAAAGCTGCGGATCGTAGGGGCGTTCATCGACGTTGGCACCGCAGCACTGAATGCGATCGCCGACCACGGCGGCATCGGAGCTGGTGGAGGCGTCTTCGAGAATGATCAGGGACGCAATGCCAGCGCAAGTCATACTGCCCCGCGCTCCGCGCTCGGTTCGGTATCCCCACGTTCCTTCTGGGCTCATTTTGTCAAGCCAGTACTTCCGACTGCGGCGGATGACTTCGTCATCGAGTTCGACTCCGACTTTGCCTGCCTCCCAAAGCGCAAGGACTGCGAACTGGGAATTCGATTCATCAGACAATCCGGGATTTTGGTCGTACGCCCAGCCGCCATCCGACTTCTGCTGGGCTTTCACCAACCATCGAACATTGCGTTCGATCAGTTCGCGGTCTCGTCCAGGGTCGGCAGCGCACAACGCCATGGTGTGCAGCGACGTCTCGTAGACCATTTGCGGAACTTCGCCGCGAAGGTAATCGAGGGCTCGGCGAACTTCTGGGTCATTGGGTTTTCGGCCCGAGCTGATCAGGGATAGGACAACCAAGCTGGTGACCCCGGTTCCTTGGGTATGGTAGGGAACCGCCGGCCAAGACCCGTTCTTGCCCCCTTTCGTGCCGGTGTTCTGCGTGCGGCGAAAAAAGCCCGCAAACTGGTCGATGGCTTCTTGGACGGCTTCCGTTGTGAGCTGGGCGTGTGCCGAGCCCGATGACCCCAGCAGGGCCAATGCACTGCACCAAATCAGACATAGCCAACTCGAAAATTTCCAAACCGGCGAACCCATGTTTCGACTCCTTGAATAGCGTTCCAGTTTACCCGATGAATACCTGGCTTGCCCAACCCGCATGGCGGCTTGCGAAGCAGTTTGGTAGAGTCGAAATGCGGGGCCGGTACAAACCATCCGATCCGTTCCTCGTTGGTGTTTCCCCCTTTGATTCTATCTCGGCAACTGGATTGCGAGTATTCCGTGGCCTCCCTGGATCGTAGTACGCGGCGTTCATTAATCACGGCGTTGTTGTTGACGGCCGCCGCGCTGATCGGCATGGGGATGGCTCTGCCGTGGGACTACGAAATCTCGCGCTGGCTTCGAAATCAACGAGTGCCGGGTGACCTGCGCAAGTTCATCGCGCTGAGCGAGATCTTTGCCCATTCTCTGGGATGCGCGTTCATCCTGGGAACCCTGTGGTGGATCGATGAACGGCGCCGACGCAAGATTGCCAACGGTGCACTTTTCGTACTTCTTTGCGGCCTCCTCTCCAATGCGATGAAGGCGATCATCCCGCGTCAAAGGCCTTATGTTTTCGACAAGGCCGTCTCCGATCGTGGCGCCGCAGTCTGGGAGTCGTGGGGAACCCCTTGGACAGAATCCTGGATGGAAGAGGAGATCCGCAGCTTTCCATCCGGGCATACGGCAACCGCGGTGGCGATGGCAATCGCTCTCTCGTATGCATATCCGAAAGGCCGCCCGCTCTTCTTTACCATGGCGGCCCTCGCGTCCTTGCAACGCATCGTCGCAGGCGCTCACTACCCATCCGACGTACTATTCAGCGCGGCCCTGGCGTTCACGCTCGCCCTCGTGTGGGCGTGGTTCACGCACCGCAATCCAACGAACATCGGGGCTACGCACTCGGAAGCCTAACAGCGAAGTCACTGTTACGGATTTCGGATGGCATAAAGGGCTTTGTACGTCCGAATGTACAGCACTCCATTGGAGAAGACTGGGGATGCCGTGATGGCCTCCCCCATCTCATTGATCGACGCGATCGAAAACTCTTTGCCTGCCTTCACGACGGTGCAGTGACCGTCGTTCGAACAGAAGTAGATGTGGCCATCCGCATACGTCGGACTGCTGCGATGCTGAGCGGTGAAGGTGCGTTGAAAGTAGATCTCTTGCCCTGTCTTTTGGTCTAGGCATTGCAGCTTGCCATCCTTGTGCAGCACGTAAACCAGCCCATCCACAATCAATGGGATCGAGACGTCCGGCGTGCGTGAAAGGTTCCAGGACACGACGGAGGCAGCGTTGGTGCAGTTCCCCTTCAACGAATCATTAACATTCAGCGCGACCATCGGGCCTTCTTTTGCCGTCGGAACGATGATGGTTCCCGGAATTACCAGTGGCGACGCGACGAAACGGAACGTGGGGTCGTTGTTTTTCGGGTTGATCTTCGTTGGGCCATTGAGCTCGCCGAATCGCCACAGTTCTTCGCCGTTGGACAACGCATGGCCGGTGATGCAATCGGCCCCATGCACGACCAAAAACTCTTTGCGGCCATCTCGATAGATGAAAGGAGATGCATACGAATGTGTGCACTCGAAATCGGCAGCCGTCGGACGATCGGTTTCCCAAACCGTACCTCCTGTCAATGCATTGAGTTTGATGACTTTGCCGACACGTGTGGCATCGCCGCGGCGCATCGGACCATGGATCAACTGCAAGTACATAGCATCGCCGTCCAAAACCGGAGTGCTGGTCATGCCGAATTGGATATCGAGTTTGCCAAACCGCTCGTTCACGTCGACCTTCCAGACGGGTTTGCCATCGACGGTGAAGCACGCCAAGATGCCCGTCCCAAAGAAGCACCAAACGTGCTTGCCGTCGGTGCTGGGGGACGGCGAGGCGGAGTTGCCCTCCCCTGCCCTGGCGTCTTGATTGCCCGAACCGACCTTCTCACGCCAAAGCACGCGACCATCCTGGGCCGCAATTCCCATCAAAACCAAATCATCCCCGTCGGCGCTGGTTAGAAAGATGCGATCTCCCCAAACCACCGGAGTCGCACCCGCTTGTCCCGGCAATTCGGTTCTCCACGCCACGTTTTTCGTGTTGTTCCATTCGACAGGGAACCCTTTCTCCGTCGACACTCCATCGTTTTTCGGACCTCGCCATTGCGGCCACGAGTCGGCCCACGAACAGCTTCCCATGCCCCCGAAACCAGCCAATGCAAGAGCCAATATGCGTGGACGAAATGCTCGGAACATAAAGCGCAAAACCCTGGTGGATAGGAGTGGTAGGAGCAAATGATCGATCGGGAACTCCGCAGCGCGAAGCGTTTCACCCCATGGAAGTATAACTCCCCCACCTGCTCGGCGTGAGAAGGCAACCAAGCGCGATGCCTTGAAAGCGAAAGCCCGAGTTAGTCGCAACGGAAACAGGGAGTAAACGCACCTTGCATTGCATTCCTAATCAATCGCAGCCAAGATGGGGAAACCGCAACAATCGGAGTAAATACGTCTCGCTCGAACGAGGCACAAACCTGGTTTCCTGATGTTGGCGCATTCTCCCGTTCCCTTGTCCCACTGGCGTTTTGCGATGAACTCTCTCTTTTCCTTTCTTGTTCCCAATCGCGGTCCTGCTTGGCAGCTAGATCGCCCCTCTTCGATCTTGTTCGCGATCTTGTGCATCGGAACTTGGGGGCTCGTACTCTGGTCGGCAACGCCCACTGCATCGGCGCAAGATACCGCCGCTTCGCCGCGAACCGTTGAGAGCCAAGCGTTGCGGGTCGAGAGCATCGCTCCGCCGTCGTGGTGGCCCGAATCGACGCTCTCGCCATTGCGTCTGCTTTTGCGAGGCGAAGGCTTTTCCAATGGTACTGTGTTGGAATCGCCAACAAAGCACTTGCGAGCTTACAACTTCCGCTGCAGCGACAACGGACATTACTTCTTTGCCGATCTGGCCATCGCTCCGGACTGCCCGCCAGGGGAGTATGGCTTGACGGTACGCAAGGGCGAACTAGTAATGCAGGTGCCTTTCACCGTTCGAGCCAAGCATCCTCATATTCCGGCTGGCTATGACTCCAACGACTTTATCTACTTCGTGATGCCCGACCGCTTTTGCGACGGATCCAAGGAGAACAACAGCACGCCCAAATCGCCCGATCTCGTCGACCGGCGGCAGCCCCGCAACTACCACGGAGGAGATTTGCGCGGATTGACTTCGCAACTCGCGTACCTCGAGAGCCTCGGCATTACCGCCATCTGGACGACCCCTCTTTACGACAACAACGACGGTCTCGATTTCTTGGAAGCCTATCCCGATGCGCAGAACGTCAAACGCCCGACCACCGGATATCACGGCTATGGTGCGATCGACATGTACGCAGTCGACGAGCATCTAGGTACAAGCGACGATTTGCAGGCCTTTATCGACGCTGCCCATGCGCGGGGGATGAAGGTGATTCAGGATCAAGTTGCCAATCACACCGGGCCGTATCATGTGTGGACCAAGGATCCCCCCACCCCGACTTGGTGGAACGGCACCTTGGAAAACCACCGGGCCAACAACTGGCAAAAGTGGACGGCCATGAATCCGAGAGCCACCCCCGAGACGCGAGCCCTCAACCTCGATGGCTGGTTCATCGATATCCTGCCAGACTTCAACCAAGACGATCCCGAAGTTTCGCGATACCTGATTCAGAATTCGATTTGGTGGATCGGCACGTTCGGCTTCGATGCAGTGCGCATGGATACGCTGCCGCATGTGCCGCGTTCCTTCTGGCAACGTTGGACCACCGCCTTGAAACAAGAGTTTCCCCAGTTGGTCATCCTCGGGGAATTGTTCGACTCCGATCCGGTGTTGCTGTCGTATTTTCAGAAGGGTCGAATCGGCCATGATGGCATCGACACCCAGATCGATTCCCTGTTCGATTTCGGATTGTTCACTCCGTTGCGAAACGCCTTTGCAAAAGGCAAGAGCATTCGCGAAGTGCACCAGATGTTCGCCAAGGACTGGATCTATCCCAATGCCAACGCGTTGACGACCTTCATCGGCGTACACGACATGGAGCGATTCATGCACGAACCGGGGGCTACCGTGGAGGGCCTGAAATCAGCGTTTACCCTGATCACCACTAGTCGAGGCACTCCGCTCCTGTACTACGGAGATGAATTGGCTATGGCGGGAGGCCCGGACCCAGACAATCGTCGCGATTTCCCCGGCGGATTTCCAGGCGATGCGCGCGATGCGTTTGTCGCTACCGGTCGCACAGAAACCGAGAACGATGTGTGGAACCACGTGGCACGCCTCGGGGCACTTCGCCGCGAATGGGCCGCGCTTCGGCAAGGAAAGAGCCTGGATTTGCTGGATGCCGAACAGCAGTACGCGTTTGCACGCGTTCATGGAGACCAGGCCATCGTGGTTGCCTTCAACAACGATGCCGAGCCCGCAGCGTTGAAGTTCTCGGTATCCATGCTTCCAAGCGGACCGATGCGCGGTGGTTGGTCCTTCCAGTGCGACGACCAACTCGATCGCAGTCCACCGCTGGTGGTCGAACAAGGCGTCGCCACCGTGACGCTGCCTGGCCGTCGCTCTGCGATCTACGTGATCCCAAGTCGCTAATGTGCGGGCTTCGAGACTTCGTTTAGGCAAGTCAGAAGCACAGCTCCACACCACCGACGCATCCGGATGAGCGGATGGTTGGATAACCAACTAGCTGATGATCTCGTGGATCGGTTCGATCGGTTCCACGCCCACGAGTTTCTGGTCCAACCCGGAGTGGAAATAGGAGAGGCGATTGGGATCGATCCCAAGCTGGTTCAAGACCGTGGCGTGCAGTCGCTTGACATGGAAAGGTTTTTCAACGGCTGCAGCTCCCAGTTCATCGGTCGCCCCGACGCTGGTACCGCCGCGAATTCCCCCACCGGCCATCCACATGGTGAAGCCGTAGGAATTATGATCGCGACCGGTCCCTTGGGCGTATTCGGCCGTGGGTTGGCGTCCAAATTCTCCGCCCCATACGACCAGCGTGTCCTTGAGCAAATCGCGACGTTTGAGGTCCTCCAACAATCCGGCGATCGGCAGATCGGTATTGCCTGCGTGAAAGTCGTGATTCTTCTTGAGATCCGAATGCGCATCCCAGTTGTCATCGTTGTGGGCCCCACCGGAATAGATCTGGATGAAGCGAACTCCTCGCTCGACGAGCCGCCGTGCGAGCAAGCACTTGGTTCCGAAATCGCGCGTGCGATCTTTGTTGATGCCATACAGATCGTACGTTTCTTGCGTCTCGTTGCTAACGTCCACCGCTTCGGGAGCATGTTCCTGCATCTTGTACGCCAACTCGTAACTGGAAATTCGAGACACAAGGTCGGATCGATTGCCGCGTGCCGCGGCGTGCTCCGAGTTCTGTTCGCGCAGGGCATCGAGCAGTTCTCGCTGCAGTTCTCGCGAAACACCGTCGCGAGCCTTCAAATCGAGCATGGGGGTTCCCTGCGTGCGGAAGATTGTTCCTTGATAGCTGGCGGGCATGTATCCGCTCGACCAGTTCTTGGCACCGGAGATCGGGCCGCCCGTCGGATCGAGCATCACAACAAAGCCCGGCAAGTTTTCGTTGACGCTGCCCAAGCCATAGTTCACCCACGAGCCCAAGCACGGATGCCCGCTTTGCACGCGTCCGGAGTTCATCATCAACATGGCGGAACCGTGGATCGGTGAGTCGGCCGTCATGGAATGGATAAAGGCGATATCATCGACGTGTTTTGCCAGATTCGGGAACAGATCGCTGACCCATTTGCCGCATTGGCCGTATTGCTTGAAGTCCCATCGCGGTTCGACGATCCGGCCTTGGTTCTTGTGGCCGCCGCGTCCAAACGTTTTGACTTCGACGGTTTGGTTGTCGCGGCCTTTCATGGTCGGCTTGTAGTCAAACGTGTCGATGTGACTGGGGCCACCGTACATGAACAAGAAAATCACGCTCTTGGCCTTGGGCGCAAAATGCGGCTCGGGCAATCGCTGAGCATCCGATGCCATCGCGGAGGAACCGAAAAAGCCGTCTTGCGAAAGCAGGCCGGTGAGTGCGGTGCCTGCGAACCCAGCACCCGTCTGCCACAGAAACTCGCGCCGTGTGCGGCCGCAAAAGTTGGGTTTCATGATTTTCTCTTTTCAAAAGATGTGTTGGGTTTCGTGAAGAGTCGCTCGCTCGATCAATCGAGATAGACGAATTCGTTCAAGTTGAACAGGAACAAACAGAAGTAGCTCAACGCTTGTTGCTCGCTGAGGGAATGTTCTTTTTGCAAGTCTGCGATCAGCCGCCGTCCGCGTTCGATTTCCGTAGTGGTGGCAACTCGCGAACAAGTGCGATGGATGCCCATCGCGATCTGTGCATCAAGCGAATCGCCTGCATGTTTGCGCAGGTACTCGGCGAATTTAGCTGCTTCTTCATTGAGGAAATCCCCGTTGAGCATGCCCAGGGCTTGCCCCGGTTGGGTCGTCACAAATCGGGCTTCGCAACTGGTATCGGGTTCTGGGAAATCGAAGTTCGAAAGCATCGGAACCAGCAGCGAACGCTTGACGTGGATGTAAACGCTTCGACGTCGTTGATCTTCTGGACTCGAGCTCTCCCAACCTTTGCCTGGCACGGATTGGCTCGCGAGAACTTCCTTGGACAACTTGGGGTAAATGCTCGGGCCATACATCTTGGGATTCAGTTCGCCATTCGCAGCCAGAACCGAATCGCGGATTTCTTCAGCGCTCAAGCGGCGCATATCAAAACGGCTGAACCAATCGTTGGTGGCGTCTTTCGCGAGCGTTTCCGGAGAAGCCAGCACCGATTGCTGATACGTCTGAGATGTCAGGATGAGCTTGTGGAGGGACTTCATCTTCCATCCCCCCTGCACAAATTGCTTTGCAAGATAATCGAGCAACTCCGGATGGGTTGGGGGATCCCCCAGTTGCCCGAAGTTGTTGGGAGAGCGAACGATGCCGCGTCCGAAGTGATGTTGCCAGATGCGATTGACGAACACGCGACTGGTCAAGGCGTGATCCGGATCGGTAACCCAATTCGCAAAGGCGAGACGTCGCCCCGAAGTGTTGGATTGCGTGTTGGGAGTGATGGTCGCACGCTGACCACCGAGCACACTCAAGAAGGTAGGCTCGACCACATTCGCTTTGCCTTGAGGGCTACCCCGCGTCAGGATGTGCGTTTGGGGAGGCTCGGTCCCTTGTTCGCTCACGCACATTCCATACTCCGTCCACGGTTTCTTCTGCTTGGTCTTTTCAAGTTGCTGACGGATCCGTTTGAACTCGGCAACCAACTTGGGATCGAGGCCTTCGGTTTGGTTGGCTTGAATCGCTTGGTTCAAGTCTTGGATCGGTTCCTTGGACGATGCCGTCAACGCGCGTCGCTTGAAGCCTGGTCCGCTCCAATGCAGCTTTAGCCCCTTCCCGAATTGCCCTTGGAAGTACTCCAAGCGCAGCGGAACGCGGCCTTGCTTGAGTTGCACTTTGACACGACGCGGAGTGCTCAGGCCATGAATGCCGTCGTATTCCAATACATTTTTGCCATCGAGCACGAGCCGCGAGCCGTCGTCCGAGTCCAGAAAGAATGTGTACTCAGCGTCTTCGGGGACAATCAGGCTAGCCGTGAAAACAAAGCCGAAGAAGTCCGGACGCGTTGCGACGCCGATGTCGATCAGCGGAGGATTGAGCTTGGCGATCGTCTCCGGTTTGTATTGCTCGAAGTCCGGCAGTCTGTCAAACGTTTCGCGATAGAAGCGGTATTCCAAATCATCGAGATCGAAGGTCGTCGTCGGCGATTGCGACTGTTCGGCCAATTGCTCAGCAAGTTGCTTTTCAATGCTGGAGAGACTCATTTGCAACTGATCTGCTTCGGACCGGATAGCCGCTTCGGCTTGCTTGAAGGCCGCGTGATCCTCTTCGGTCGCCACCAAGGGGCGCTCGACCTGTGGTCCGTATCCGTTGGAGGTAATGTTGCGGAAGAACGACAGGGCGGCGTAGTAGTCCGCCGTCGGGATCGGGTCGATTTTGTGATCGTGGCAACGGCTGCAATTGAGCGTTAATCCGAGGATGCCTTGGCCGACTGTGGTCAAGATGTCATCGAGTCCGTCGTAGAGCGCCAACTCGCGATCGGCCGGTTCGTCATCCCAGATACCGAGCCGATAAAAGCCGGTTGCGATCAAGGAATCGCGTGTGATTTGCGGAAGCTCGTCGCCAGCCAACTGCTCGCGGAGGAATTGATCGTAAGGCTTGTCTTGATTGAATGCACGGATGACGTAATCGCGGTACCTCCATGCATTGGGCTTGGGGCCATCGCGTTCGAAGCTATTGGTTTCCGCATATCGAACGACATCGAGCCAGTGACGCGCCCAGCGTTCACCGTATTGTTCCGAAGCCAACAGGCGATCAATCTCTTCCGACCAGGCTTGGTCCCAGTTTTCGGCAGCCCGCTTCAAGAAGGCGTCGGATTGTTCCGGTGTTGGGGGCAGACCGGTCAAATCAAAGGTTACACGTCGCAGCAGCGCGAGGGCTTCGGCGCGAGGTGCCCGCCTCAATCCATGACGCGCCAATTTTGCATCGATGAACCGATCGATTGGATGCTCGTTACCTGCCTCCGGTACCGCGGGGGGGACCTTTGGCTCGAGCATCGGTTCAAACGCCCAGTGCTGCTTCCATTCAGCGCCCGAGCGAATCCAGGCTGCGAGGATGGCTTGCTCTCGCGCCGTGAGGGGTTTGCCCTCGGGCGGCATGCGAACGCCTTCTTCTTCGGAGGCGATACGCTTCATCAGCTCGCTTTCATCTGGCTTGCCAGGAACGATCGCAGGCACGCCCGATTCGGTGGCCGCCAACCCGAACTCGGCTCGGTGCAGTCGCAATCCCGCTTCGGCAGCATCTGGTCCGTGGCACGCAAAGCAGCGGCGAGCCAGCAGTGGCTGGACGTCTTGAGCAAAGCTCACTTCGCTTTCCTGCGCAGCGGTGTGTGTCCATCCGATGAGCACCATCAGGCAAGCGATCAAAATCGGCGATTTCAACATGTGCATGGGGGATCGAGCTTTTCGAATCGAGGGAGACGCAATCGGATACCGCTGGGCGAAGAGTGCTTTCGCATCCGATCGACCCGTCGGTGAGAACCGGAGTCGACAGTGCACGCGCCCATGGGAGGCCTTGGTCATTCAGTCCGACGCTGGCAGTTACGGTCCGAAGGGTCCGCAAATGCGTGGCAATCGGGAAAAAACCGACCCGCGCAAGCAAAACCCTGCGCCGAGGATCGGAGGTGGGGTGGGAGGGAAACGACGGTCGACACGACCTCGCTTACCTCCTGTGTATTGTCGCTGGTGCAGCCGCAAAAAGCCATGCCTCAACCCGACATGTACCTATCGAAAAACGACATGCCAACACCGTTGACACTAGCTTCGCAACGAGAAAACGCGACAATTTGCAACATGGATCCGATCCCTCTTGTTGAAACAGACATCCGCAGTCCGTCCGCAAAGTCCCTAGCCATCGCCTCGAGCTGCGGGTTGGATCGGTCGTGGTTGCACGATTCCCCGGTTTGCGAACAGCTCGTACCCCATCGGATCTTGCACTTGGGAATTGGGGAGATGCCCAGTCCCTTTCGTATCGTGCGAACGCGACTGGCTGGAAGCTATTTCCTGGCCAGCTTGGAGGGTGAAGGCCGCGTGCTGGTGGAGGGAAAATGGTTGGCATCTCTGCCGGGACACGCCTTTTTGCTCCCGCCCGGAACGATGAATGCCTTTTACACCCCCGAAGGTCAAGTGTGGCGGTTCTGCTGGATTCGCTTTCAGGAGGCGACGGGTGAACCAACAGTGGCCCGTGCCAACTCTCCCGTTCTGGCGCGCTTCGATGGCGGCCCATTGGAAATGGCGATCCTCGGAATGCGGCGCGAATGCTTGGGCAGTGGATCAGTGGTGCTGCTCGAGGATTGGCTGCGATTGATTCGGTCGTATGTCCAAGCCTTTGCGTCTCCCAACCCTGCTGCGTCCGAGTTGTGGCGGCTATGGGAGGAAGTGGCGAATCAATTGGAGGCTCCATGGCGGGTGAGCGATTTGGCCGCACGACTGCATTTAAGCGAAAAGCAGTTTCAAAGGGTTTGTTTACGCGACTTGGGACGCACGCCGCGACAGCATTTGATGTGGCTGCGCATGCGGCATGCGGCCGCCTTGCTGCTGCACACCGACCGAAAAATCAGCAGCATCGCAAGCAGTGTGGGATACCGAAATCCCTTTGTGTTTGCGTCGACCTTCAAGCGGGTGATGGGTTGGACACCGTCGGACTATCAACGCCACCACCGACATCCTGGAAACGTTGCTTCTGATAGTCCCACCTTCTCGGATGCATCGGCGAACTAGCTGCGCGGGCCGGGCTCGATGCGATACGGAAAGCGAGCTCTCCGTATCCCGTTCTCCGTCCCGTATTCACCTCAGAACGCTCCATGTACTATAAAGGGCCACAGGCAATACCCATCGGAACCCGATAGAGCACGGCATCCCTGCTCCCAAGCGTTGCCGTGATAACTCGTACTCCTCTCCCACTCCTCGTCTCTTCTTCCCAGTCGATTTGCAATGTTGCTCTGCGATAGGGCTTTGTCTATCGACGGCTTGGATACGGCTCATGACTGCAGATCCCAAACCTCCCTTGTCGTTGTCTCAGATCCTCAATATGTCCGTCGGATTCTTTGGGATCCAGTTCGGATGGGGGTTGCAGATGGGCAACATGTCCCCGATTTACGAGTATCTCGGCGCCAAGGTCGATGAGCTGCCCATCCTTTGGTTAGCGGCTCCGCTCACGGGCCTGATCGTGCAGCCGATCATTGGATACCTCAGCGACCGCACTTGGACACCGCTTGGACGCCGGCGTCCCTACTTTTTGGTCGGCGCGATTCTTGCCAGCCTCTGCTTGTTCTTGATGCCAAAGTCGGGTGCATTGTGGATGGCGGCAGGACTGCTGTGGATCCTCGACGCTTCGATCAACGTCAGCATGGAGCCCTTCCGCGCCTTCGTAGCCGACATGCTTCCCGAACGCCAACGAACGCTCGGGTTTACGATGCAATCGGCGTTCATTTGCGCCGGTTCGGTCATCGCATCCCAGTTGCCCGAATGGCTCAACAAGTACGGCGGTATCTCATCGTCAGTAAGCGAAGGGCAATCCATTCCGCTAACGATTCACTACGCGTTCGCGATCGGAGCGGTTGTTTTTCTGCTGGCAGTCCTTTGGACCGTGGCAACAACCCGCGAGTATCCACCCGGGCAGTTCGCGGAATCCCAAGACTCCGCCAACCATTCGAAGGAAGCTGGCGGAATGGCAGGGTTCTTATCTGCGTTTTGGGAGATGCCAACGCGCATGAAGCAACTGGCCGTCGTTCAGTTCTTCACTTGGATGGGACTCTTCTGCATGTTCATCTATCTTGGACCAGCCCTAGGCCGTGATCTGATGGGGGCTCCAGACACGAAGTCCCCTTTGTACCAGCAAGGTGTCGACCTGCAGAATCAATGCAACGCCGTGTATAGCTTGACGGCGTTTCTGGCCGCCCTCGTGTACCTCGGCATCACGCGCTGGGTACCGGCTAAAGCTATCCACGCTATCGCCTTGACGCTGGGAGGACTGGGACTGCTTTCGGTCGGTTGGGTTACGGTCGAGACGGCTTGGATCCTCAAGTGGATCAGCTTTGTCGGATTGGGGTTTGCATGGGCATCCATCCTCTCGATGCCCTACGCGATGTTGTCCAACGTCATTCCCGCCAACCGAACGGGGATCTACATGGGGATTTTCAATCTGTTCATCGTCATCCCCGAGATTCTGTTCGCCGTTGTGGTGAGCAGCCTCATCAGCGAGACCTCCGACATTCGCCGCGTGCACGTGGTCATGTTCGGCGGTGCTTGCTTGCTCATCGCCGCCTTGGCCACGCTGTTCGTTTCGACGCGAACTCCCGCTGTCGGGAAGGCTCCGCAGGCTTAATCGTTGAGCTGGACGACAGGCCGCACATCCAACTCCAACAACTCGAAGTACGCTAGGCGATGCGGCATGACGCGTCGCACGGTTTCTTGAATCGATTCCGGCAATCGGCTGCGCCGATGCTGCATGGCAAAGCAAAGCAAATAGGATTCGGCGACATCTTCGCGTTCGGGGTTCTCCATTGCATACTTGGAGATGAAACCCGCGTCAGCCCGCTGTGCTTCGCGCCACCCTTCCGATCGAGCGTGCTCCGAGTCCAGGGACGTGTGCGAAGCTTCGTGGATCAGCGTTTCTTCGAGTATACCGTCGCGAGCGTATTCGACTCCCTGTTCGACGTGGATTAACAGATTGCGATTACCACCCCCGAAGAGCTGTTTGCCGGGATGGATCCACATGGTTTCAACGCGAACTCTCACGGCATACGGCATTTGCCCCACGACCTTGAGATAGGTTTCCGCCTCGCGCTTCGCCGTCGCCTGGTCCATCTCGGCGTTGACTTGGACTTCGATGCTCAGCCCATCGTCGAAGGACGCATCGAAAATCCACGCGTCGTACTTGCCAAAAGCATTCTTGCGACGGTCGAACATCCTGCGTTCGCCCTTCCCTCGCTCCTGTAGACCGGTCCAGGCGGTTGGATCCTCGGACGTCAGGATATCCTTGGCGATGAAGATCGTCCCATGGTACGGTGGGCGAGACGAAGACGTGGCTTCTTGGGCGCAGGCGTAATGTACAGAGAAACCAGCAACCAGCGCCAGGCAAGCTTCTGCGATCGACCGTGCCTTGAGGCTTACTGGTTTGAAACCGACAGACTGGAGCAACATGGATTACGCCAGAATCTCCGTGACGACCCGCTGCGGTTCGACCCCGGTCAAGCGTTGATCGAGTCCTTGAAACTTGTATGCAAAGCGTTCGTGATCGATCCCCATGCAATGCAGGATCGTCGCGTTGATGTCGTTGATGTTGACCGGATTCTCGGTGATGTTGTAGCTGAAGTCATCGGTAGCGCCGTACGTCATTCCACCTTTGATTCCGCCCCCTGCGAGCCACATACAAAAGTTTCGCGGATGGTGATCGCGTCCGTAGCTGTCGCGACTGAGCCCCCCTTGGCTGTACACCGTCCGTCCGAACTCGCCTCCCCAAACGACTAGCGTGCTGTCGAGCAAACCTCGTTGTTTCAAGTCGCGAATCAAAGCGGCGATCGGTTGATCGGTTTGTTTGCATTGATTGCCGATCTGACGCGGCAAGTCGCCGTGTTGATCCCATCCGCGATGCAACAGTTGCACCACTCGAACCCCCCGCTCGACCAACCGTCTGGCCATCAGCGCGCTGTGTGCAAACGAGCCCGGATCGCGAACCGCAGGCCCGTACATCTCGAGCGTAGACGCCGATTCGGTCTCCAGATCCGTCAATTCGGGAATGCTGCTTTGCATTCGAAACGCCATCTCGTACTGGGCTATGCGCGTCGCCGTCTCGGGATCCCCAAAACTGGATTGCGTACCGCGATTCAAGGCCGCCAGCGAATCGAGCATCGCGCGGCGATCCGAACGCGAGATCCCTTCCGGATTCGCCAAATACAGCACGGGATCGCCGCTGCCGCGCAATGCCACCCCATTGAATCGCGTCGGCAAGAATCCGCTCGCCCACATACGGCTGAAAAGCGCCTGTCCGTTGCTGTCTTCAGGAAACTTGGGGGTGAACACAACGAACGCAGGCAAGTCGTTGCTCTCACTTCCCAACCCGTACGCCAACCAGGAACCGATGCTTGCCTTGCCAGGGACTTCGGAGCCCGTCATGACATACGTGCAAGCGGGATCGTGATTGATTGCGTTGGTGAACACCGAACGCACCAGCGCGATTTCATCGACGACTTCGGCCGTGTACGGAAATAGATCCACATTGGCATGCGTCCCGCACTTGCCCTTGGGTTCGAACTTGAACTTCGACGGGGCAACCGGAAACCGCGACTGGCCGCTGGTCATGGTAGACAGCCGTTGGCCCCCTTGAACGCTCGGTGGCAGATCCTTGTCGTAGTACTCCTGCAATCCAGGCTTATAGTCCCACGTATCGATTTGGGAGGGACCGCCATTCATGTGCAAATAGATGATCGATTTGGCCTTTGGCGGGAAATGGGGCAAACCCGGCAAAGGGGGATGGACGCGCTCGGCTGTGCTTCCCTCGAGCGCCAATGCCCTGCCGGCCGATCGCATCATCGAGCCCTCGGCGGTCAAAAGCCCCGCCGCCAACGCGCCTAATCGCAATCCTGAGTTGCCGAAAAAATTACGCCGATTGCTTTGCAATTGCATGAGGTCAAGCATGTTGTGATTCCTTAGTTGCGGCACAGCATTTCATCCATATTCAAAAGGGTGCTGGCGATCAACGTCGCAGCCGCCAATTCGGTAGCAGGCAGGTTGAGGTTGGGTTTTGACTCCCCGATGGAAATCAGACGTTTGGCTGCAGCATCGTCCGCGGTATAGCGAGCCAAGTGCTCGGCCCATTGCCGCGACACGATCTCGTTTTCTTCGGCGGAAGGTTCACGCGCCAACACGGTCTTGAACAGCCACGCGATTCGCGACTTTGTGTCCGAAGCCGATTCCAACAATACACGCTGTGCCAACCCGCGAGCGGCCTCGACATGCTGCACATCGTTCAAGAGTTGCAAGGCTTGCAGCGGCGTGTTGCTTCGTTCGCGTCGCGTGCACGACTGCTCGCGGTTGGGTGCGTCAAAGTTCACCATGAACGGAGGTGGCGCCGTCCGCTTAAAGAACGTGTACAAACTGCGACGGTACAACGCCGCACCGGATTCTTGTTGGTAAAACCGGGTATTCGATCCCACGAAACCTACCGGTTCCCAAATGTTGTTGGGTTGGTAGGGCTTTACTCCTTTGCCACCGAGCGCTAGGTCGATCAAGCCGCCGACGAACAAAGCGTTGTCCCGAAGTTGTTCCGCATCCAATCGCAAACGAGGGCCTCGTGCCAACAGGCGATTCTCGGGATCTCGCTCCAGCAGTTCTGGGGTGACGGCCGAGGATCGGCGAAAGGCAGCCGAGGTGACGATGGTTCGCAACAAGTCCTTGACGTCCCAACCGGTCGATTGAAAGTGAGTCGATAGCCAATCCAGAAGCTCAGGATGCGATGGCATTTCGCCTTGCGTGCCAAAGTCCGCGCTGGTCTTTACCAACCCGACCCCAAACATCTGCTGCCAAAACCGATTGACAGCCACGCGCGACGTGAGGGGATGGTTTGGGGAGACCAGCCATCTCGCCAGATCGAGTCGCGTCAACCGCCGCCCGTCCGCCGCCGTCGCGATCGGGGGGAGGACACTAGGTGTGGAAGCTTCCACTTTCTCTCCGGGTTGATTGTACTGGCCTCGCAGCATCACGAAGCTATCTCGAGGTGCCGCAGCGTCCTTGTAAATGAAGGTACTTGGGATCGATTGGTAGAACGCTTCGCGCTCTTTCCTTCGAGCCTCGAGTTGAGCAATCCCAGCAGCGAAGGCTGGTTGGGTGTCCGAACAGACGCGAACGAGATAGTAACGCTGCAGTTTGCTTCGATCGTCTGGGTTCACCGCGTCCACCGGGCCTTGTTTCGCGATGGTTGCCAACTCGGGGGGCAGTCCCGGTGTGTCTTTTCCTTGCACCGATCGCCACCAGGCCAGGAAAGAATGCTTGGGATCCGCCGCTGGATCATGAATCCCCTGAATGCCGACGCGATCCCAGTACACCGTCCCGCCGAACTGTGTGGTAGCGAACCCGGTGATCGCATCCCCAGCTTTCAGCCCAACCTTTTCCGCAGGGACTTCCAATCGGACCCACTCGCCCGATTTGGGTAGCGGCCCCATAGCAACGCGCTGCGGCGTATTGGGCTCGCCCCACGGGATCACGTCGTAATCTCCCCACACCGCGCGATGCGACCAGCCTTCGCGATGGAACTGGAGCATCACCGACTTGGGAAGCGCGTTGGGATCGAGGTACACGTAGGCAAAGATCGTTGCGTTGCTCGGGATCACCAAGGGTACGCTGGCATCTTGCCACACATCTTGAGCCAACCCAGCATCGGTCCGTTTGAGCGACTTGTCACCGCTGAAAACCGGTTGGTTATCCGCCTTGGAGACGAACTGTGTGGGAGCTCCCGCATGGACGGTTTTGCCACCGTCCGGAAACGCATCTTCAAGCCACACCGTTTCCGATTGGCTGGGTTCTGGCCGCGGTTCGAGGGTCGCAGGATCGCGATAGCTAACATTCGCCGCGGCTTCATCGAGTTTGCTTTGTTCTTGAGCGATCGCCATATCAAACCCAGCTAGGCGCTGTCGATCGCTCTCGTTCTCGAGCTTGATCACCGGGTTGGTGAGCAGCGCATTTCCATCCATAGCGGGATCGGCCGATGCATTGAAGAACGCATACATGGAGTAGAACTCTTTGGCCGAAATCGGATCGAACTTATGGTCGTGGCAAACCGCACAGCCCGCCGTCAATCCCATCCAGGTGGAAGCCATCGTGCTGGTCCGATCGACCGCATAGCGGAAGGTGTACTCCGCATCGATCGATCCCCCTTCGCTGGTCGTCACGTTGCATCGATTGAATCCGGTTGCGATGAGTTGATCGAGGCTTGGCTCCGGTAGCAGGTCGCCTGCCAACTGTTCGATGGTGAACTGATCATAGGGTTGATTGCGGTTAAAGCTCTTGACCACCCAGTCGCGATACGCCCACATCTGGCGTTCATTATCCAGATGCAAACCATGCGTGTCCGCATAGCGGGCGATGTCCAGCCAATGGCGAGCCATCTCTTCGCCATAATGCTGCGACTTCAAATACCGATCGACCATCCGTTCGTAGGCATTGGGATCGGTGTCGTCGAGGTACTCCTGCAGCTCCGACAACGAAGGTGGCAAGCCCGTTAATGCAAAGGAAATGCGACGGATTAGAACCGATCGGCTCGCTTCGGGACCGGGGGACATGCCACGCGCTCGCAGCTCGGCTTCGAGAAACGCGTCGATCGGATTGATTTGCCCCGGCAAGGGCGCGGGAGGTACCGGAGCGGCCACCGGCTCAAACGCCCAGTGCTTTTGGTATTCGGCTCCGGACGCGATCCAGCGACGCAACAACTCGATCTCTTCAGGACTTAGCTCTTTGTGCGACTGCGGGGGCGGCATCTTGAGGTCCGCATCCTGCGTCAACATCCGTTCCATCATCAGGCTGCCATCTGGATTGCCCGGCGCAATGGCTTTGGATCCCTCGCGGTCGGCGACGGCTGCTTCGCGCACATCCAATCGCAACCCGGCCTCGCGC